>JACCLH010000050.1 GCA_013425375.1 Microcaldota archaeon
GAATCCGTTCCAGGAAGATGAGGTATGCCAGGCAAGAGGTTCTTTGGAAAGCCTGTGCCTACAATCTGAGCCGTTGAGCGAAAAAGGAGGTTGAGAAACAGCTTAAGGATTGCCGCAGGTCCCTAGTCGCGCAACACCCTCCTTTATAAACTCTTTTAACCATAAACAATAACACCTAACAAACACTGTTAGGCCAAGGAGGGATAAAATATGATAGGAATGATAACTGGTTGGGTTGGCAAAGTCGTAAAGGCTGTCAAGGGCCCGGTCGGCTGTAAAAAGGGCAGGAAATGCTGCAAGAAGTGCAGGTGCTGAACCTCATTTCAACAGCTCCAAGAATTCCTGTTCCATAGGGTGAAGCTTCGCCGTCACAATCACCGTGAACGGCGGCTTTCCCAAGTTTTTGTTTTTTAGCTCTTCTATTCTTCCGTAGGTGACCTTCTCGTCCGGGTAACCCATGCGCGAGAGGACGACAACGCGTTCGAATTCCGATAGCATCTCCAGGGCGGTTTTAGCCTCCATGGGCTTGGGCTCGGTATCGAGGAGCACCAGAGTATGGCAGTTGCGAACCAGGTTCTCGCGGATTATGTCAAGTGACGAAGTAGGCTTGTAGTTCGGCCTGGGATTGACCAGGCTGGCTGTCTTGCCGAAACGGTACATCTGCAGGCCTGCCCGGGCAGGGGCCACGGAATGTATCGAAGAGTTGTGTATCACGACGACAGGAATCCCCTTCTCCTTGGCCTCTATAACGAGCGTAATATGGGTCGTGGCGGTCAACGGATCGCCGGATGCAAGTATGCACACATCAGAAGATTTCGCCCTATTGACCAATAACGGGCCTTCCACCTGGCCCCGCTCGAGCAGCGTGATTTTCCTGCCGCAAAGCTTTTCCAGGGCAGAAATCTGCTCTTTCGAGGCAGGATTGGTGTATGTCTCGATGTAAGCCTCAGAGCAGGATTTCAGGGCTTCCAGGCCGGCCAGGGTGAGGTCGAATGCCACACCTGTGCCGATGAGAATCAGGGCCATGAGTTAGATAAGCGTCGTAATATTTAAGAAATAAAGGCAGTGTCCGCAGGTCAGTTCAGCGGGGAAAGGTGGCTTTTCCCGATGGTTATGCCATGCGTATCAGCGAAGCCCTGGTTCACCTCAAGGACGTATTTCGCATCGGCTTTCGGGGTGTAATGGGGACAATCAAGGATGTTCAGGCCGCAGGGCTCCATCTGGAGGATATCGACGACCGTTCCGTTCCCATCCATGAATATCGCGTCAAGGGCTATGGAGGTGTTGAGCATCCAGAACGAGTGCCTGCCTGATGAATCGAACACGAACAGCATGCCTTCATCCTCGCCAAGGCTCCTCCTGCCCATCAGCCCTTTCAGCCTGGTGGTCATATTATCCGCGATTTCAGCATCCACGCCCACGCTCGAGCCGTCGGGGTTTGATATCGTTATTTTTTTGGTCGGGCCTTTGGCGGTTATGAAATAGAAAACAAAGATGACCACGATGGCGAGAGCCGCTATCGCGATCATTTCCTCGGATTTCATATCTTGGAGAACCTGTCCTTGAACTTCTGCTGCAGCTTCGGGAGGTTGGTGTATTCCAGGTCCTCTTCAGGAAGCCTGTGCGGCTCGAATGGCCCGTGTCTCCTCATGTATTCGGCTATCTCGTTGGCCTTCTGCCTCGCAAGGTCATAGGCGACGTCCTTGAAGATATCAACAGGGCCGACGAGCCTGCCGTTCGCCAGCTGGAACCCCAATGCGACCACCCTGGGCGGGCCGTCCAGTCTGGTAGGGGTGGCCTGCTCCACGCTGCATGGCATCAAAGGCCCCTGGTGGGAACCCCTCATCCATCCGGCTACGAGGTGCGGGAACGCGAATGGCTCGACTATCTCTCCGACAGCCGGAAGGCCGCTCTGGCCGCGTACGATGCCGACCGGGTCGTCCTTGCCGACATACTGGCCGGCTATCTGGGAGAGCTTCTCAGTGGAAACGCAGGCGACCGCCTCTTTCTGGGAGACCTTGTTGCCAGGACCAGGATATACCCTCTTTATGACATAGCGGCTCCGTGACCCCACGAAAGCCAGCATGGAATACATCTCTTCAGGGGTCTTGAACGTGATTTTCCTGCCTTCCACGGTATCATAGACCTCGAAGTTGAAACCGCCCTGCATGCTCGGGTCTATGACCAGGCCAGGGGTGCAGAATGGGTCTGCGAACATGCGATAGATTGGCAGGTTGAAGGCGCCCGGGTCGGTCTTGTCCATCATGAAGACGATGACCGGTTCGCTGGGCCTTTCCTCGAACTCCAGCTCTGCCACGCCGGGTCCCATGCCGCGCACATTGCCTGAGAACGCGTCGCTGAGCAGGTCCTGGCCTGCCCCATAGAGCTTGAGTTTCTTGGCCACCTCGGTCCCGGCTTTGAACACATCCCATGCCAGGCTGTGTATCTCCTTATTGTCCACGCCTTTGGTATGGGTGATTATGAGGTTGAGGTCGTCGCCGCACTTGGTTACGTGATAGTCCACCACCTTGCCTTCCTTCTTGGCTTTTGCCAGCATGTCCTCTGCGGTCTTTATGAGGTCAGGATGGACGGTCTGGTGGCCAGGATACCCGCCGATGTCTGCCTTTATCACACTGATGGTTACTTTCATAGGTTGTGCACCTCTGTTGATGCCTCTCGAACAAGAAATCTATGTCAGAGAATAAAAAGATTGCGATGGGGCCGGATGCGGGAAAAAGGCGGTTATTTAGCCACGGCAATCTGCTGCTGGAGCATGTGGAACTTGTCCTCCTCCACGCCCTTGGTCTTCACTGTCTTGCCGATATGGAGGACCTGCTCGCTCCTGGAGGTGTCACGGTAGATGGTTATGCCCTTGCAGCCCAGCTTCCATGCCTGGAGATAGACCGCTTCCACATCCTCCACGGTCGCTTCGGCAGGCAGGTTGATGGTCTTGCTGACCGCCAGGTCAACGTTCTTCTGGAACGCGGCCTGCATGAGGACATGCGCGTCCGGAGGTATGTCATGGGCCACCCTGAAGACATTTTTCACGTCTTCAGGTATCTCGTCCATGTGCTGGATGGTGCCTGTCTCCATGATCTTCTGCATGAGCTCCTGGCTGTAGAGCCCGCGCACCTTGAGCACGTGCTCGAACACATCATCGCAGTAATAATACTGGCCTGCCCGGACGGTCTTCAGGAAGGACAGCGCGAAAACAGGCTCTATGCCGCTGCTGGAGTTGGCTATCATGGATATGGTCCCTGTCGGGGCTATGGAGGTGCATGTGGCGTTCCTCATGGCATCATATTGGGATGATAGCGGGCTCTTCTTGAAGTTCGGGAACGAGCCCCTTGCCCTGCCGAGCTCGTGGCTCATCTTCCTGGCCTCGTCCTGTATGAACTTCATGACCTGCTCGCCGACCGCGTAGCCGAGCTCGGAGTCGTACCTTATGCCCATCTTGAACAGCATCCTGGAGAAACCCATGACCCCGAGGCCTATCCTCCTGTTGCTCTGGGTGTGCTCCTTTATCTGGGGTATCGGATACTTGTTCATGTCTATTACGTTGTCCAGGAACTGGGTGGCCAATCTGACCACATAGCGGAGCCGGTTCCAGTCCACCTTCTTCTTCCAGTCCGTCCTGCTCCAGTCGATCTCCACGAACCTGACCAGGTTTATGCTGCCGAGGTTGCAGGACTCATAGTCCGGCATTGGGACCTCGCCGCAATTGTGCACGATCAGGCCATTAGCCGAGAAAGAGTGCGTCTCAGGCTCGGTGAGGTCGAAAACCTCGTCCTTACCTGCGGATTCGACACTCGCCACGGAAGTATCTATATTATCCGAATAGATGTTTTCCGGCTTGAGGGAATGGAACCTCCTGTCTTTCGCCGAAACGCTGAAGCCTATCTTTTCCATGAACCTGAACATGCTCGCCCTGCTTATGATGAGTTCATGCTGCGCCCTGCACGGGTACGCTTTCGGCTGGCGGGCAGAATCCGGCAACATCTTCACATGCGCCTTCCTCCGGTTCTCATGGATGGCTGAGAGCACTCCGAACTGGAGCAGGAGCACCTGCACCTGCTTGAGGAGCCTGAGCGAGTTCGAGGCAAGCCTTATGCTGACGCCTTTCTTCCTGTTCCCCTGCGTAGAGCCATCCGCTCCGAAGAGGGCTGTGAGGAAATTACGGACCGATTCCTCATCCATCGAGAAGAGCGATGATGGCACCTCCTTCTCATAGGATTTCACCGGCCTGACCCCCAGCTCGTAGAACATCCTGGCAATGCGGGACGAGTACTTCAATCTGGTTTCAGTCCCATCGCTCCTGGGTTTCACAGGCACGTCGTTGAGCCTGTCCAGATATGCCTTGAATATGGGAAGCATCTCCTCTTTCTCATCAGTGCCGAAGTAGAATATCACGTCCTGCACGTCCTTTGACATATGGCCGTCCCCTGTCAGCCAGCCAAGCATCAATGCGACCTCCTTATCCACATGCAGCTTGCCGAACTGCCCGGTCTTCTGCAGCACAAGGCGGTCTTCTTTTCCTAAGCTATCCGCCTGTTTCCAGCCTTTTTCCGTAAGGAACTTGTGGTCCGCGGTAGCAGTTACCTCATATCCTGCCTGTGTTTTCACCAGATAGACGTCCTTTTCTCCGGTCTTTCCGGCCCAGCGGACAGGGTGGTAATTACCATCACCGGTCAGGACATGGTGGGGGTTGTGCACCTTGGATATCTCGGTCAGGCCCTCTGTGGTTGTCACCATGGCGCCTTTCGCTATGCAGGGGTTTGTCGCATGGATGGGCTCATCCGGGGTTGGATTGTGCCTGTTTATCTCATCTATGAACAGCATGCCCGGTTCTGCGCATTTCCAGGCGCTGTAGGATATGAGCTTGAAAACGCTCCTGGCATTCACCTTCCTTATGGGCTGCATGTTCCTGGGATTTATCAGCTCATACTCGGAATTGGTGTCCACGGCCTGCATGAACTTGTCGTCCGCCATCACGCTGACATTGAAGTTCTCCATCACGCCAGGCGTCTGCTTCATGGTGACGAATTCCTCGATGTCCGGATGCCAGACATGCATGGTGGCCATGTTGGCCCCACGTCGTTTCCCGCCCTGCTTTATCACGTTTGTGGCGTTGTCGAAGGCGCTCATGAACGATATTGGCCCGGACGCTATGCCCGCGGTGCTTTTCACATAGTCGCCCTTCGGCCTGAGATAGGAGAAGCAGAATCCTGTATTATGTATCACCGACAATCCCATGTTCCCGGCGAGATAGTTTTGGGTCCCTTCAACCGTGAGATCGTAAAATTCAAGCGTTTGGCCTCCTGCGTTCCTTTTTGTGGATTTCACTTTTAGAAGGCTCGGCAAAACATTCAGCAACCGTTCTAGCCTGGTTTTTGATTCTCCGGATATCCTCATTTTCAGCAGTTCCTCGATGATTGTGATGGCTTTGTTGAGATTGATTCTGTCCTTTTCCTTCCATCTTGCCAGGAAAACCTGTTTTCCCCCGATCCTGACGCTCCTGCGCCACGTATCTGTATTATTGGTATTTATCCCGGCTTCGCTCAGGAACGGTTCCATAACGCTGAAAGCCATGTGCGATGGGGTGGACGAATGGGTTTTGCGGATATGCTGTTCCAGCCTCTCCTTTTTCCTTGCCAATCTGATGTGGGGAAGGACAAGCGCTGCTAGCCTTGACAGGCTGGTATGGCCGCTTACCGAGACCTCATGCATGTCAACCCATCTCGGGTCTCTTTTATCCCTTCGTGTCCTATACCTGGTCCTGATGCCGAACAGAGAGAGCAAAGCGCATAGATCCTCGGCGAACTCCATACTTGCGCCCGATATCTCTACCTGTGGCTTTGTTTTAGAGATGTGTCCATCGCCGTCAATGACTCCGGCGAGATAGGCTCCGATGACAGGGAGACGGGATTTGAATATATCAGAAGGGATGCGTACCGTGGTGTCCTTTTTCCCCAGGATGTTGCGATTCAGTTTTTTGATTGCATCGGTCAGTCCTTTGTCATAGGCTGTGAGCCTCATCACAGGCGTCTTCGACCTGTAATCGGTTTCTACGGCGTATCTCTTGCCAGTCACGCGCTCTATAGCGTCAAGGGCGCTCCTGATTATCTCTTCATCAGAAGAGAATATCCTCAACCTTAGACCCTGACGTATCTCATCGATTGAACCGTCGGTCGAGAAAATCCCGGCAAGCCATGCGAATTGCTCGTCAAGCTCTATCCCTTCGACCACCCTGTCATGCTTGAAGACCCAATTCCTGGAGATAGATGGATTTGAAATCATGATCAGGTCGTTTTGTTTTATCTCATCCGCCCGCTTTTCGACGATCTCGCCGCTTGCCGGATCGAAGACAAAAAACGGATGCCATTCGCTGGTTATTGCGCTGTAGCCGCCTTCGGCGCGGATAGCCATAGTTTTGTCTGAAGGCAGGAGGTATTTCCAGATTTTTTTGACTGGCTTGAACGCGATGGTTCCGGAAGCCTTTTCGAAAGATGGGACCTGGATGTCCTCTTTACCGATATCTATGAAAAACGCTTCGTTCTCTTGCACCACATTGGAACCATCATCAAAATGATCATACACCCTTTCGATTGCTTCGGCGCCGCAGAAAGTCGAAAATATGCGGGAGCCTTTGATTATGCATCCGCCTCCGGTCTTGTGGATGATGGCCTGGTGCTTGACCGATTCGAATATCTGCTCTATGTCGTCCTTCACAGGGAGCACGAAGCATGCGGACAGCTGGCCCAGCTCGGTGCCTGCGTTCATCAATGTGGGCGAGTTGGGCAGGAACTCGAAGTTGGTCATTATCTGGTAGAACGCGCCCTCATAGCGCTTCACGGTGGCCTCATCGCCCCCGTAATTCAGCTCGTTTGACGCGAGATGCCTGGCCACGCGCCTGAACAGCTGGCTCGGGGTCTCCACTATCCTGCCGTTCTCGTCCTTCATCAGGTACCTTTTCTCAAGCACCTGGATGGAGTTCAGCGGGAGCTTGAGGTCGTCCTCGACGCCCAGGGCCTTCTTCATCTCGCGCTCGACGTTCTTCCTGTGGCGGTAGATGATGTAGGACTTGGCGGTGGTCGCATGGCCTGCCTCTATGAGCGCCTTCTCTGCCAGGTCCTGTATCTCCTCCACTGTGGGGATGTAGGTCTCTGCGAACTTCTCGCTGATATAGCGCACGACGATGTCCGCCACGCGCGCGGATTCCTCGCGATCGCTTCCGCCGACGGATTGGGCCGCTTTGAATATGGCGTTCGTGATCTTGTCCTTGTCGAATTCTACAATGGAGCCATCCCGCTTTCTGATCTTGCTGATTGCCATAACACTCACCGCCGCCCTCCCGCCTTATTGAGATGCGGCACGCCTTAAAATCTCAAAGCATGCTACTTTATTTCGTAATTAATTTAAAGGTGCTATCCTACGTCGGAAAAAACATCAGGAGGAAGAGTACTTCCTCAGCGCGAAAAGTCCTCCGAAGCCGCCGACCACGAAATTTATCAGCGCGCCGAACAGCACCACGCCGGCACCGCAGACCGCGGTCAGGCCCACTCCCTTCAGGCCCATCATGCCCCCGAACAGCGATGCCGCGAGCGATGATTCCAGCGTGCCGAAGCCCGAGCTCTCCAGCGGCCTCGCAACGACCACCAGGGTCAGCAGCATGTTCAGGACCAGCTGGATGACGCCGACCACCAGGGATGAGAACGCTGAGACGGCGCCTGCGCCCACAGCGTCAAACCCGTATGCGCCGGCCGCGCGCATGCCTGCCCAGAAGTAAATGACCAGGAAGACCGGGAACAGAAGGACCGTGTACGCTATGACTATGATGTCCAATATGCCGGTGATGTCCGGATCCGTGACGACCATGGAGATGAGCCGCAGCACGACCGATAATATCACCAGTACGGCCCCTATGCCGATCACAAGCAGGGAGGCCAGGATCATCTTCTTGAAATCAAAACCGGGTTTTGCCATCAGGACACCTTATTTCTTCTCTGCCTTCTCAGGCTTTTTCTCTGCCTTCTTCTCAGGCTCTGGATTCTTCTCCGGTACGGTCTTCTTCTCTGCGAAGGTTCCGCCCCCGAATCCAAGGCCGAAGTTCAGTATGATGCCGCCGACGAGGCATACCCCGCCTATCACCAGTGTTATCGCGCCGCCGACCATGAAACCGAGTCCGCCGAGCAATGCACCGACCGCGCCGCCCATGGCACCTCCCTGACCGGCCATATTCAGCGCGAATCCGCCAGCGCCGACCAGACCCACCACTATGTTCACGATGATGCTGATTATGCAGACCACCGCGTGCGACAGCGCGGATATCACGCCTCCGCTCATCGGGTCAAGGCCATAGCTCTTCACGGCCCTCATACCTGCCCAGAAGTAAAGGCCTGCGAACAGCAGGAAGGACAGCAGCCAGTAACCGGTCTTGATTATAGTCAGGAGCAGACCGAGGGGTACGGGCCCGACATCTGCAGGCGCGAGCACAGCCACCACGTCCAATATGCCCTGGATGATGACCAGGACCACGCCTATCCCCATAATCATCAAGGATGCGCTGAGAATCTTCTTGAAATCCATATTGACACCGGATGACGATACGCATAGATGGTTTATAAAATCTGGCTAATAGCCCTGACTGCCCACGCGCGCCGGCAGCGCGCGTGCCGGTCCCATCAGCAGACAAAGATGAAGGCCAGCTTCCCCTCTTTCCTGTCCAGCCTGCAGAAACCGAACCGTTCGAACTGCACGATATCGCCCACTGCCAGCGAAGCGCACGATCTCTCGCAGCAGCCCTTCACGCTCTCAAGGCTCTTTGGGTTGAACTCTCCTTTCGCGTCCAGCAGATCCTTCGGCACAAGCACCTCGCATTCAAGCTTTCCGTCGCTCACCCACTGTATCTTCTTGTCCACCTGGCTGTCAGGCGCCAGCTCGCCGCTTAGCGCCTTGCCTTTTTTCACGAGTTTCACATTGCAGAGGTCCTTGAGCCTGAATATCTCGCCTTGCTTCAATGCGCCCGCGTCCGACTTCGCTATGTATATAGTATCGCTCACCTGCAGCTCGCGCATGGCGTCGCTATTCTTCGACCCGCGCGTTCCCATGTCTTTCTTCGGGTGCAGTTTGAGCGTGATGCTTTTCTTCTCCAGGCCTTTCACCTTGAGCTCCACAGGTTCAGGGACGAAGAAATAATGCGGTGAGACAGGGTCCAGCAGCTTCCTGTTCCCTACAAGAAGGGCTTCCAGGTCCGGCTCGCTCTCCACCTTGGAAATGCCGAAGGACAGCACGAACTCGCGTATCGCTTCGGGCAATATTCCCCGCCTCTTCAAGCCCGCGAGCGTCGGCAGTCTCGGGTCGTCCCATCCCCAGAGCTTCCCTGTCTCCACCAGCGGGCGGAGAAGCCGCTTGGATATGGGGGCGTTCTTTATGGCCAGCCTGGCTATGGTTATCATCTTCGGCACAGGAAGGCCGAGCTTTTTCAGCAGGAAAACATAGAGCTCGTTCCTCAGTTCATATTCCTTTGAGCGGATAGGGTGGGTTATACCTAATATGGAGTCCATGACCGCGCCCTGGAAGTCATAGGTCGGCCAGACGCGGTACTTGTTTTTCTGCCTATAGTGCGGCGTGGTGATTATCCTGAACAATGTCGGGTCGCGCATCACCGTGTTGTCCGATGCCATGTCCGCTTTCAGCCTTATGGTGGCCCCGCCTTCAGGGACGCTTCCGTCCAGCATCTTTTTCCACATCGCCAGGCCGTCTCCGGATTTCTTCGAGCCGCAGACGCACCGTTTCTTTTCTTCCCGGCCTTTCGATATCTCGTCCTGTGAGCATGAGCATGCGTACGCATCGCCCTGGGAAATCAGCTTCTCGCATAGCCTGTACATCTCAGGGATATGGTCGCTGCAGTATTCCTCCTTGTCCCAGTGGAGACCGAGCCATTTTATGCCGTTGCGGATGGCATCCGTGAACTCGGCTTTCTCTGCTTCCGGATTCGTGTCGTCCCATCTCAGCAGGATTTTGCCTTTGTATCTGGTTGCGATGGCCCAGGACAGGCAGAACGCCTTGGCATGGCCGATGTGTGGCCAGCCGTTCGGTTCCGGAGGATAGCGAACCACCACCTTCCCCATCTCCGCGCCGTCTATCTCGAGCCCCTTCTTCTCCTCTTTCTTCTCTGCATACTCATATCGTGACATCTCGGATTCGATTTGGTTTTTGTCGAGTTTCGAGACGCGCGCGATTTCCGCGTTGATTTTCGCCATTGTGGTTTTCATGCCCTTCTTGCAGTCCGGGGCTTCGGCTATGACCTTGCCTACCACCGCGGCTGCATTTGCCTTGCCGTAATCGTATGCGTTCTTGAGGACGTGCTTGCTGATGATGGAATCGAGAGCTTGCATGCACTATGTAGGATGAGACAAGGGTTTAATATGTTCCGCACGGATCCGCGAAAAATATGGCAAATTATTCCATCCCGATAATGTTCGTGCTAGATTAAAGAATTTATAATCTAGGCAAAACATGCCATTATGGCCGATTTGCGCTGAGATCCCAGATAAAAACCGATAGGAAAAGGTTCTGGTGCAGGGAATAAGGAGTATTGGATAACTCTGGTTTTTCGCTACCAGCTAGTCCATGGCCTTAGAATAATGCCACCCCGAACGCGAGGGACGGCGCATAGTTGAGGTCGACGCCCCGCCTGCCGCCGTAGTCTCTGCAGTCGAGGGAAACAAGGCCCACATATTCATAATTCACTCTCCATAAGCGCCTTGATGAATCGCCAGTTTGTTTTGGGCGGCCTACCGGAATCCTGAATGTCTTATCATATCCATACCAATCGCCACGTTTCTTGGGAAAGCGTTCAAGCAGACTAACGCTTCCTTCAGCTGCCTTGAGCTGGAAATTGTTGTCTCCCAGGCTGACAATGTCAAAGTCCGGATGTTCCACCACCAGAATGCAGTTTGTTTTTCCCCTGAATGGCTGTGGAACCTCAAAAGTGACAAAGTATTGTACGTTAGCATCATCCCAGCTATAAACGACTTTCTCCGCAAAAGGCTTGTCGGGAGTTTCATAGATGACAGCGGTTCCTGTCCATGCGTTATGCCTTTTGCCTGTCTCAGTCAAAATCCTATCAAGGATGTAGTTCGGGACTATGAATTTGCCCTGTTTCTTGGCAAGTTTCAATGCCTGAAAGACATTCAAATCCTTGTGGAACTCTATCACCTGGAGAATCTGCTCCACGGTCATGCTTCTGAGCATCTCCCTTCGGCGCCTGAGATAGCTCAGCTCATCACCGCTAACCTCGACCTTCCTGACCGGTTTCTCTTCCTCTGGCTTGTATCTGCCGAACCCTTTAGCCATAGCCAGGACTGGAGCATCCGAACCAACAACCTCGCGTCCCTTCAATTTCGCTCCAGCCATAATCATCACTTATCAACTATCAGCTTCCCCTTATGGTAGATTTTGCCGTGTTTACGCTCATGCGAGATGCCCCCAATCTCGCCCCAGACATAGATCCTGCCACCTTCCATTCTATAGCCGACGTCGCAGCTAGCATCCCCCATCACCGTGATGACGCCGCCTCTCATCTCATACCCGACGTTATCACCGGCATTCTTATTCGCGACGATAGCGCCGCCTATCATCCAAATGCCGACATGCTCGCCAGCATCCCCGTTCACGGTGATGGTGCCGCCTATCATGGAGTTGCCGGCCCCGTAGTGAGCATTGCCATTCACGGTGATGATGCCACCCCGCATCCCGTCCCCGGCGTTATCGCCAGCATTCCCCTCCACCGTGATGTTTTTCGTGTTTTCGCAGCCTATGGAGTCAAGCGGTACTGCCAGATGCTTGGTATGGATGATGTAATCCTGGTCTTTTCCATTGTTTATCAAAGCGCTGAGGAAAAAGCCCGCCTTTTCAGAGAAATCCTTTTCGTCCTGGAATTCTGCAATCGCGATGCTGAAATTTTTGATATCGGAGGCTGAATACTCCAATCGTTCTATCGATGCCAAGGCATTTAGGTAAGAGTCGCCCGACCGCAATCTTGTATACCTGAAACTCTTCCAAGCCTTCTTCATCTTCTTCAGCGTCTCGTCCTTAACTACCTCAACCTTCCTCACTGGTTTCTCTTCCTCGGGCTTGTATCTTCCGAACCTGTTCGCCATAGCCAGGGCTGGAGCATCAGGAACAACAATCCCGCGTCCTTTCACGTTCGCTCCAGCCATAATCATCACTTATCGACTATCAGTTTCTCTTTGTGGAAGATTTTCCCCTGTCGGATAATGTCAGAGATGCTCACATAATCGCCTTGGAGATGGATCTCACCGCCAGTCACCGCCACCGGATGACTAATCAGATCGCCAAGATCCCCTTTCAGGGTTAGGGCGCTGCTATACATCTCTGAGCCGACCCCAGCGCCAGCCCTCCCCTTCACCGTGATGGTTCCGCCTCTCATATATGCGCCAACATTATCGCCAGCATCCCCATTCACAATGACGTTGCCGCCCCACATCTCACTACCAGCCCCCTCGCCAGCATTCCCTTCCACGATTATGGTGCCGCCCGCCATCGCATTGCCGACACCCTCGCTGGCATCCCCTTCCACGATGAGGGAACCGCCTCTCATGCTCCTACCGGCATCCTTGTCAACATTCCCCTTTACACGTATGGAACCCCCGTCCATCGAAGACGCGGCATCCTGACCAGCATTCCCATTAACGATGATGGTGCCGCGTTTCATCCAGTCCCCAACACCGAAGCCAGCATCCCCTTCAACAGTGATATTCTTCGTGTTTTCGTGGCCGATGCCATCAATCTCCACTCCCAAGTGGGCAGTATGGATGATGTAATCGCTATCCTTTCCTTTGTTTATCAGGGCGCTGAGGAAAAAACCTGCTTTCTCACGGAACCACTTCTCGTGCTGGAATTCCGCAAGAACAAAACTGAATCTCTCAACGTCCGAAGCCGAGTATTTCAATGGTTTTACCAATCTCAAGGCGTCGGTGTAGACATGAATTCTTTTCCTCACCTTGAATGCCCCCCAAGCCACTTTCATCTGTCTGAGCGTCTCGTCCTCGACTACCTCGAACGGCCTGGTCGCTTCCTCTTTCATTGGCCCGTATCTGCCGAACCCCTTCGCCATAGCCAAAGCTGGGACACGCACATCATTCCGTTTCACCTGTTTTGGTTCAGCCATAATCATCACTTATCGACTATCAATTTGCCTTTGCGGTAGATTTTTCTGGGCGTGGACATACGCGCGATGCTGCCATACCCCCCATTAAGATGAATCTCGCCGCCAACCATCCAATCTCCCACAAAATAGCCAGCATTCCCCCCCACTGTCACCGAGCCGTTTATCATATGGTCGCCGACAATCTCACCAGCATTCCCTTTCACGCTGATGCTCCCGCCCTCCATCTTATGGCCGGACTTGGCCCCAACATTGCCCAATACGATTATGGTGCCGCCTGCCATGCGATCACCGCAGAAATCGCCGGCATTCCATTTCACTACGATACTGCCGCCTGCCATGCAGGAGCCGGTCCAACCCCCAGCATCCCCTTCCACTGTGATGGTGCCATTTTGCATATAGAAGCCAACCGCAGCGCCAGCATCCCCTTTCACAGCGATGCTCTTCGTATTCCCGAATCCAAGGTGGTGGACGGGTTTAGCGAGATGATGGGTATGGATGACGAATTTCCTGCTCCTGCAGCTGTTTATCAACGCGCTTAGGAAAAGGCCTGCGCTTTCAGGGAACCTCTCCTCGCCCTGGAATTCCGCGAGCGCGAGACTGAACCTCTCCACGTCTTTCGCAGAGTGCCTCAGTTTTTTGACTGTTTCATGCAGCTTGTTGTAGTCTTCAAGTTTGATAACGCCGCAGCTCTTCCAAGCCTCCTTCAGCCTTTTCAGCGTCTCATCCTCGACAACCTCGACCTTCCTCACCGCTTTCTCTTCCTCTGGCTTGTATCTGGAGAACCTGTTAGCCATAGCAAGGACTGGAGCATCCGGACCGACAATCCCGCGTCCTTTCACGTTCGCTCCAGCCATAATCATCACTTGTCGACTATCAATTTCCCTTTGTGGAAGATACTTCCGTGTTTGATGTTCTCTGCAATATGCACATATTTGCCTTCAAGACGTATCGAGCCCCCTTCCATCCCAAAACCAACCAACTCGCCAGCATCACCTTCCACAGTGATGGTGCCGCCTTTCATTCCCCAGCCACCCTCCTTACCAGCATTGCCTTTCACGGTGATGGTGCCGCCTTTCATATTAATGCCAACCACATCGCCAGTATTCCCTTTCACGGTGATATTCTTCGTGTTTTTGAATCCAAGATAGCTGATGGATTCAACTAGATGATTAGTATGAATGACGAAATCGCTGTCCTTGCAGTTGTTTATCAATGCGCTTAGGAAAAGACCGGCTTTGCTGCTGCACATCTTCTCGCTCTGGAATCCCGCAAGTGCGATGTTGAAGTTCTCCACGTCTTTTGCAGAATATTCCAGTTTTTTGACAATCTTGAGCATCTTAGGGTAATCCTTCTCTGGGTTACCAGTGTGGCTGCACGCCTTCCACGCTTCCTTCAGCCTTTTCAGCGTCTCGTCCTCTTTGACTTCAAGAGGTACGGTCCGGTACTCGGTCTCGGGCGTATATCTCTGGAATCTGTTCGCCATAGCCAGGGCTGAACCAACCACACGTTCGATGCGTTTCGCTAACTTCGCTTCAGCCATAATCTCACTTATCTACTATCAATTTGCCTTTGTGATAAATTTTGCCATGTTTAATATCAGTGGCAATCTCCTCGATGCTGCCTTCGATATGTATCTCACCGCCTCTCATGCCGGCTCCGGCTCCTTTGCCAGCATCGCCGTTCATAGTTATGGAACCGCCTCTCATGTTCAATCCGACATACCAGCCAGCATCCCCATTCACTATTATGGAGCCACCCCTCATCAAGCCCCCAGGATGCCAGCGAGCGTTCCCATTCACGATGATAGAACCGCCGTTCATTGCAAACCCGAGATGATTGCCAGCATCGCCATTCACAGTTATATTTTTCGTGTTGTACTCGCCGATTGTAACCGGCACTCCCCAGTGGTTCGTATGGATGACGTAATCACTGTCCGTTCCGCTGTTTATCAAAGCGCTGAGGAACAAACCAGCACTATCCGAGAATCCCTTCTCATCCCGGAATTCCGCAAGCGCAACGCTGAAGTTCTCTACGTCTTTTGCAGAATATCTCAGTTTTTTGACGATTTTGAGCATCTCAGGATAGTCTCCATTCGAATCGCCAGTGTAGCTGCACGTCTTCCACGCTTCTTTCAATTGTCTCAGCGTCTCGTCTTCAACTACCTCTACTTTCCTCACCGCTTTCTCGGTTTCGGGTCTGTATCTTGAGAACCTGTTCGCCATAACCAGGACTAAACCTGGGGGTGACGGCTTACACTTTGCCGAAGCGGTTTCCATGTCATAAAAGATGTTAAGAAGTGTTTATAAAGGATAGCAAAATGGCTCGCGCTATACCAAAATAAGAAAAAGAGTGCCTATGCGTATGTAGAAGTGACGGCAAGTTTCCTGCGCCGAAGCGCAGGGGAGACGCTAATCTCCGAAAGTAGTGGGAGTCATATGTCCATCATATAACCGAAGTTATATGAAGATTAGGCCGTTAGTAACTGCGGGCTGAACAGCTCGGTTTCCCTAGCCGCTTACACCCCAATCCTATCAAACGGATCTGCTATCCGTGGCATTTGCCCCCTCGTTTTAAGAGTCGCTTCGACCTTAGATGCTTTCAGGTCTTATCGACGTGGCGCGTGGCTGCTCGGCAATGCACTTCACAACCGATCGACTAGAGGCGCCGAATCCCCGTTCCTCTCGTACTCAGGGATCCTTTCTCTCAAGAGGCAACACTCCCAGGAGATACTACCGTACTGTCTCGCGACGTACTGAACCCAGCTCATGTGGGACTTTAATGGATGAACAACCCAACCCTTGGCCGCTCTTATGCCACGCCTCAGCGTGCTAAAAGGGCTTTCGCGTGTCTACACGGCCAGGATGTCCCAAGCCGACAGCGATGTACCAAACCGCGGGGTCGATAAGTACGCGAGTAGTTCCGCGTTCTAAATGAAACGACAGGACTACATCGCAGTGTACTCTCACCCGCGACGAGCCTGTTACCTCCAGGGTAGCTTGTCTGACAGCTTGAATCCTCATCAAAGGGATTTCAAGGTTCGTTATACCCGACTTTCGTCTCTGCATTCTACGCTTTTAAGAATACAGTCAGCCCAGCATTTGTTATTAACCCTCTACTTCCGATTTCTGACCGGAATGAGCTGAGCATTGGGCGCCCTTGTTCCTTTATCGAGGGCGTACCGCCCCAGCCAAACTATCCACCTGACGCTGTTCTCTTACGAGTAAGCGATACAAAATCCACTAAGTGGTGTAACACTTTCGCCTATCCGTGCCCCGGGAGGCACAGCATAACGGCTCCCACTTACTCTTGGTAGTAAACTTCGTACCACAACATCAGGCTATAGTAAAGCTCCATGGAGTCTTCGTTTCCCTCTGGGAGATACCGGCATCTTCACCGGTCAGTGATTTCACCAGGTCCTAAGTAGGGACAGTGGGAGTGACGTTACGTCATTCATGCATCGACAGAACGTGTTCCGAATAATCGATAAGTTTACACAATTCATCCTTCTTTCGAGGATGCATCAGCGGAATCGACCGGTAGAAGAGTTTGAGATTCTTCTTGCCGGTGATCACCAGCTCATCGTTATCGTAGATATTGCTGCCAATATCTAAGCCCTTCAGTTTTTCCTGTAAAAAGCGCAAAGGCTCGTTTTCGCTTACATGCTTGCATCGTATCGATGCCCAATAATTGATGGTTTTCGTGGTCCCATTAAGGAATTTTTCCACATTCCTACAACCGCCTTCGGCGTCGTAGAAACCTGCGATATAGCTTTTCACGACATCAATCCGTTCCGAACGGATTGCTGCCGGAGTTTTCCATGCGATCTGATCGCCTGGTTGATAAAACTCAGAAAGCCGTCTGTATAGCGAAACCGAGTAGACCTTCAGTCTGAAACAGGGAATTTTGCTTTTCCTGTCAAAGACCTCATAGATCTTGAACCTCTCTAAGGGCATGTTGAATTCCTTGCTTGCGATTCCCGCAAGAGCTTCCAACCATTCCCTAGACGGATCAGTCGCTAGACTGACTTCCTTCTTTATGCCGCAGATTGGTATTGAACCATCGCGTATTGCACTTAAGATGTAGGCGAAATCTCTGCGCATCGTTACATTTCACAGTAAAAAACTTAAAGGGTGTCCGTAGTTGAAAATAAAAACGGAACACGTCCTTAAGCCGCCAATTAAGCGGCGAGGTATTGCGCCAAGGTCATACTCTTGATGAGTATAACGAGGATTTTCTCGCTGCTTAATTATCGGATGACGCTTACTAAAGAGCAACTCGTCGCATTCTTAAGGCAATCCTCTTCGATATAATAAACAAAGTATGACCTTGTTTACGCTACCTTAAGAGGGTCAGAGTTACCCCCGCTCTTTACCAGCCCTTCTTCCCCTTGAATGGAGCTTTCAGGTACTGGCAGTGGGCAGGCGTCGGCC
>JACCLH010000082.1 GCA_013425375.1 Microcaldota archaeon
TGGGCGTCTGCACTGATGAAGCAGGTGAAAGGCTCATCCGTGAACTGCTGGCTGTCCTGGCCGGATTGGGTCTCGGCAAAACCTTTTAAACCCCAATAACCTAAGTATCTCTACCGATTTTTATAGCCGCCGCAGTAAAAAATGCGGCGTCTATAACAAACCTTCTGTGGTTTGTTATAATCAAACCGATGACAGAAATCGAGGTTTATCTGAAACCGATGACAGAGATTGAGGTGAAAGAATGGGATACGTAGATCTTGAGATACCGCCAGAACTTGTTCCGCAGATAATAGAGATGCTCTCTGTAGCCAAGGACAGCGGAAAGGTGAAAAAGGGAGTCAACGAGGCGACCAAGGCCATAGAGCGGAAGACCGCCCAGCTGATCGTGCTCGCAGGAGACGTCACTCCGGAAGAGGTCGTCATCCACATACCGATGCTTTGCAAGGAGAAGAACATACCCTATGCCTTCGTGCCGACCAAGAAGGACCTTGGCATGGCAGTGGGCATAGCTGTGGGCACCTCCGCGGTGGCTGTCGAGAATGCCGGAGGGGCCACAGAGAAGCTCCAGGACATAATCAAGAAGCTGCCCAAGCCGCAGAAGTGATTTGGATGGCAGAAGGATATCCAGCTGAGATTGTGGAGATACGCGCCAAGACCGGCGTCTACGGGGAGATATATCAGGTCCTGTGCAAGGTCATGGAAGGCCCGGACGCAGGCAGGGTCATCCTCAGGAACGTCAAGGGCCCTGTCAAGAAAGGCATGATCATCGTGCTTCTGGAGACCGACCGCGAAGCCAAGGAGATAAAAGCGAGGTAAGCCAATGCCAAACTGTTCATTCTGCGACAGCGCCGTGATGAAAGGCACCGGCCTGCTTTTCGTGAAGAAAGACGGAACCATCTTCAATTTCTGCTCAAGCAAGTGCAAGAAGGGAGCCCTGGGGCTCGGACGCGAGGGAAGGCGCCAGAAATGGACCCCTGCGGCCAGGAAGTTCCAGGAGATGGAAGCCGTGAAGAAGACCGGCAAGAAGGCCGAGGCCAAGCCGCCTGCAAGCCAGAAACCCGCGGCCGCCCAGAAACCGAAGGCAGAAGCCAAGGCCGCGTGATATTATGAAAGAGCGCACACTGCTCCTGATAAAGCCCGATGCGATACAGCGCGGCCTGACAGGAGAGATACTCGCCAGGTTCGAGAGGAAGGGCTTCAAGATAATCGGCCTGAAGATGCTCCATGTGAGCAAGGAGCTCTCCAAGGAGCACTATGCCCACCTTGTCGACAAGCCGTTCTATCATGATCTCGAGAAGTTCATCACCAACCAGCCCATAGTGGCCGCGGTGGTGGAAGGCAAGGAGGCCGTAGAGGTCACGAGGCTGATAGTCGGGCCGACCAACGCTTCCAAGGCGCCTGGCGGGACCATCCGCGGGGACTTCTCCAACAGCACCTCAAGGAACGTGATACACGCTTCGGACTCCAAGGAGACCGCAGAGAAGGAGATAAAGCGCTTCTTCAAGCCGAACGAGCTCTTCGAGTACAAGCTCAACGAGACGTTCCTGTACGCTTCGGATGAATGACGTTATTCAAAAAAATGAATGAGTGGATCTTATGAAGAAACTGTATGTAGGGAATATGCCTTTCAGCATAACGCAGGAAAGGCTCAAGGAGATGTTCGCCGTTTTCGGCGAAGTGACGGAAGCGATAGTCATCATGGACCGCCGCAGCGGCAGATCCAAGGGCTTCGGCTTCGTGACCATGACAGACGATGCGGCCGCAGACAAGGCCGTCGCAGACATGAACGGCAAGGACATGGAAGGCCGGCCGCTCACAGTGAGCGAGGCAAGGCCGATGGCTCCACGCTGACAATCCTATTTTTATTCCACTTTTATATTCCTTTTTTTCAATTCTATCACGAGAGGATAGGCCATTATGCAGATGCCCAGGATTGCCAGCGACAGGTAGATATCCAGGAACAGGGCGCAGAACAGCACTATCCCCACCCCGATAATCCTCCCGACGTTCAGCATGAATTCCCTGCTCACCATGCTCTTAGCCATGTCCCGCTTGTTATCCACGATTATCGCTGTGGTGAACGGCCAGAACAATGAAGCGAAGAAGTTCCTCCCTGACATGGCCCCATACCATGCCATGGCATTGGTGGCGAGCCCTCCGAGGAATGTGACAAGGCCTAACCCTGAGCCGAAAAGCTTTATGTATTCCATCCGCCTGCGTGATTTGTCAGAGAGCTTGCTGATTATCACTGAAGCGATGACTGCGAACACTGTGGTGACCGATAGGAATGTGCCCATCTCCATGGGGCTTGTGAAATAAAAGAGCGATACCACGGCTATCGCTGCAGATATGCCGCCTCCGTATATCCCCTCAATGAGCACCAGGGTCTTGAACCCTATCAGCTCGTCTATGCATGCCTTCAGTTCGTAGCTGTGCGCGCTGTCCGCGAGCATGACGGCCGCTATCATCGGGATGACGTATAGCGCCGCACTGGCCAGGAAGAGCGTGCCGAAACCCATATCCTGCGCGATGGTCGCAGCGATGAGCGGGAGCACAAGGCTCAATACCGGGCCTACGGAGAAGTATATCGTGCCGAGGCTGGCGGCCCTGCCGCGGCTGATGCCGAAATACATGGCGTTGAACGGGACCCAGAACAGGAAGCATATCGTGCCGATAAGGAAAGAATATGCGAACAGGACCTCCTTGGATGGGGGCAGCAATGCCACAAGCGCATATGCTGCGATGCCGGCTGCCAGCCCAAGCCACATGAGCGTGCGGGACCCTGTCTTCCTGTTGTTGAGGGCTAGGATGACGAGCAGCGGGGCGATGAAATAGAAGATGAAGCTTGCCACCAGGTCCAGGTCGCTCACCCCTGCGCTCTTGAAATAGAGATAGACGAGGCCAGAGCCGAGAGTGCTGGCTACGCTGAACGGTACGTATACTGCTAAAAGCTTCGCTAATGTGTTTGTTTCTTTGTCCATCCTATAATCAAGGACGACGGGGGTTTAAAATCTTGAGTAACATTGATTGCCGGGTGAAATCATGAAAATCGGATATGCGCTCGCAATATTATTCGCATTCATAATCCTGGCCGGCTGCTGCATAACCCCGCCTCCAGGAACCGGTGGAACGGGCACGACCGGGCAAGGCACTGGGGATGGATATGTGGAATATGGGACCGGAGGGGACACCGGCGGCGATGTCATCGTCGTGGACAACAGCGGCTCCCATGGCATGAGCGACCCGAGCAAGTGCAACAACCTGCCCCCGCAGCAGATGGCTGACTGCCTGGAACAAGCGATGGGCAACTGACAACTATCTCACTAAAGATAGGCGTAGTAAATGCATATCTCCCTTTTTATGCATTATTATATTGAAATCCTGACTTCAATAAATACGTAATTATTGAAATTATGGTTTCAATAATAGCAATAAATAAAAACCCTGCCGTCTATACACCTCTCATGAGAATGGAGGACATTGTTGCCCAAAACCCATGGTGGAAGAACACAGGGTGGGGGAAGGAGGACAAGCACCTGAAGCAGCTTGAGAAATACGCCTATGTGTATGAACGGGCCGGGTATGTGCCTGAAAGGAAAGGGGCGATAGTTGTTTACGGACCGAGGCAGGTTGGAAAAACAACCTGGTTAAAGCAGGGAATCCGCAAGCTCCTGGAAAACGGGAAGCCGGAAAGCGTATTCTACCTTAATGCCGAGATGATAAAGGACAGGTTTGAGCTTTATGAAACGATAAAACTTATCAATGGGCTGTATAATCCTGCACATATTTTCATGGACGAGATAAGCGCCGTGGCGGATTGGGAAAGGGCGATAAAGGCCCTTTCCGATGAAGGGGTTTTTGATGGCAGATATACCGTGCTTACTGGCTCCAGCTCCATAAACATAATGAAGAAGGCCGAGAGGCTGCCGGGAAGGATGGCGGAAGGACAATACAAATTCCGGTATTATCCCCTGAGCTTCGGCGAGGTTGCAGGGCTTTACGGAATAAAGGCGAAAAATCCCAGGGATGCTGTCGCCAATCTGGATAAACTGAACCCACTGCTTCACCGCTATTTCCTTCACGGCGGATTTGTGAGGGCGATGAATACCCTCCATTCCAAGGGTGCTCTGGGTGAGGAGCTATTTTCCGTCTATTCCGCATGGATAGACGGAGAGCTTGCGAAAGAGAAGCGCTCGCCAGAAACCGCAACCCTTGTGATGGACGGCGTTGCGGATGCCCTTACCAACGAGGTTTCGTGGAGCTCACTCGCCAAAGGGGTGAACCACGTCACCGTCTCGGAATACGTAGAGCTTCTCAGGAACATGTTCGTGCTGGATTACCTTGAAAAGCACAAGAGGGCCGGTGCGGGCGCCCCGCGGAACAAGAAGATATATTTCACCGATCCATTCATCTATTGGCTCGCTCTTTTCAAGAGCAGGAAAATCAATTCCATAGGGCTTGCGGACCTGGATTCAACGACCATGGGAAAGCTTGCGGAGATGAGCGCCTATGCTGCGATAGCACACCATATGGACCGTAAAACCCAGGAGAATGATTTTGACATCCGCAGGTACGCCCATTTTGAAAAAACGAGAAGCGGCGAGATTGATTTTATCGTGAATTACGGCAAAAAGGCAATCAAATTGGAATCCAAATTCGGGAACATAAAAAAGGAAGAGGGAGGGATTGTCTATCTCACAAAAGATGAATTAGGGGAGAATAAGCTCCCGCTTTCCGTATTCCTCATGTTCCCCGAGGAGAGCCTGCGGCTGGTGCGCTGACTGCCCGGAACAATCTATGGGCAACTGAAAGCAGACGGGCAGCAACAATCGTTACAAAAATGTTACGAAAAATGCCATTTTCGTTACAAAACTGTAACGTTTATAAATACTACTGACGTATACCTGTCATGGACAAAAGCACCATCGTTACACATGCTTTGGAAAGCAATTCCGAAGGATTGAAAGCCTTGGAAGGAATCTCCAAGAGCAGGTTCGCATACGATACTCTCCTCAAGGTGGCGTCAGAAGAGGAATATTTTCTCGGAATTACCGGTCTCAGGGGAATCGGAAAGACCGTACTGCTCCTCCAGCTCGCAAAGGCAACAGGGGCTGTCTACTTCTCTGCAGACGACCGGAATCTCCGCGGAGTGGACCTGTACGACATAATAAGAGCATTGTCCGAAGCCGGCCATAAGAGGATATTCATAGACGAAATCCATACGAAGCCCGACTGGGACAGCGACCTCAAGACGGTTTATGGAGAGAGTCTTGCCTATGTTGCCTTTTCCGGTTCTTCTGCAATCCAGATAAAATCGCTCAAGGCAGACCTGTCCAGGCGGGTCGTCCTTGAACATCTCAAATCTGCAAGCTTCAGGGAATGGCTTTCAATAAAAAAAGGCGTCGAGACGCCCCTTCTTACTATGGAAAAGCTGATAGCAGGGCGCGTCAAAATCGCAAAGGAATATGGCCATGCCCACAAATACCTTCCGGATTATTATTCAGCCGGCGGCATTCTTTATGATGCAAAGACATATTTCCACAAGACAATCCTTTCCATAATAGAAACAATCGCAGAGAAGGATTTCGCCACCATCAAGGGGGTGGATGTCGATACCGCCGAGAACTTCTTCAAGCTCCTCCAGCTGGTCGCCTGCTCAAGGCCCATGGAGCTGAGTTATTCAACCATAGGGGAAACGCTGAAAAGGAACAAGGTATGGGTGATGCGGTTCCTTTCCGAAGTGGAAAAAACCGAAGCGGTGCGGAGGATATATCCGTGTGGGCAGGGGCTGAAGCCATTTAGGAAGGAAGCAAAATATTACATGCCATTTCCGTACAGGAGTTCGCTTTGCGCTTCGCTCAACAAAAGTCCTGATATCGGTTCCCTCCGCGAGGAATTTTTCATAAACCACGTTGATTGCTGCTATCTACGGTCTTCTGCCACCCCGACCGCGGATTTCCAGGCAGGCGGGCACACGTTCGAGGTCGGCGGACAGGGAAAAGGAAGCAGGCAGGGTGCCGACTACATCGTCTCGGACGGATTGGACACGTCCGGAAACCGGATTCCACTATTCGGAGTCGGCCTTCTCTATTGAATTTTTTCATTTCACTATTTTCGCCATCTTCAGGTGGTGCGCTTTGAAACCGGATTTCCTATAAACAGAGAGCGCATCCTCGTTGGCGATATGCACCATCAGGCCGATGGAATACATCCTTTTCTTCCTGGCCCACTTTTCCGCCTCTTTCAGCAGCATGGTGCCGATACCCTTGCCACGATGATGCTCACCAACCACTATCTCGCAGACATAAGCGTTCTTGTCATGGACATATATCGGCGGAAGCTTCTGCACCTCCACCATCACATGCCCCACGATGTTCCCGTCAAGCTCTGCGACGAAGACGGCAGCATTCCTCCTGTGCAGCTGTTTTTTCAGGAATTTGACGTAAAGCGCCAGCCTGTCCGGCCTGTACTTGAATAGTCCCCTGCCGTAGCCGTGATGCCTCACATGGTGCGCTTCAAGGACTTTCCACAACATGATGATTCGCGGTACGTCTCGTGCGTCAGCTTTCCGGATTACTATGGCGCTTATGGGTAACACCTATTAATTGTCCTCGGAAATCAGCTTGAACGACGAATCGTTCAAGTCTCCCCACGAACCTATGGATAACACCTGTTTATGGTTCGCGGGAATGGAATCGCATCCCTTATATGGTCCAGGTTCAGGGTCCATTTCACGAACCGCTCTATCCCCAGCCCGAAACCTGAATGCGGCACGCTGCCGAACCTCCGCAGGTCCACGTACCACTGGTAATCCTCTATCTTGAGGTTCTGCTCCTTCATCCTGGCGACCAGCTCATCGTAGTGCCAGATACGCTCGCTCCCTCCGATTATCTCGCCATGGCCTGCAGGAGCCAATAAATCATTGTTGAGCACGAACTCAGGGTCGTTCGGGTCCTCTTTCATGTAGAATGCCTTTATCTCCTTCGGGAATTTCGTGACGAACATCGGCGCAGGCGCCCCCTTGGTGAGCAGCGCCTCCTCATCAGCTCCGAAATCCTGGCCGAACTCCATCTTGCCGCCCAGTTCGTTGACCTCTTCCACAGCAGCCGCGTAGTCCATCTTCTCGAACGGCTTCTCTATGGTGGCGCGCAAATCCTCAGGCTCCCTTCCGCACGCTTTCAGCAGCTCGGAATGATTGCTCACCATCTTCCCCACTGCGTATTTCACCATGCTCTCCTGGAGGTCCATGTTCATCTTTTGGTCGTAGAATGCCATCTCAGGTTCAAGGTGCCAGTATTCCGCCAGGTGCCTGATAGTCCTGGACTTCTCTGCCCTGAAAGACGGCGCGAGCACATACACCTTGCCCAAAGAGAACACGAACACCTCCGCATACATCTGGGAGCTCTGCGTCAGATAAGCCTTCTCGCCGAAATAGTTCATCTCGAACAGGGTGCTCCCCCCCTCGCATCCGGACTTGGTTATGATGGGCGGTGCTATCTCATAGAACCCTTCCACCTCAAAGAACTCCCTGAGGTAGTTGACTATGTGGTGTCTTGCCTTCATGATATTATTCATCTTCTGTGAGCGCAGCCATAAGTGCCTGACATCAAGCAGGTATTCATCAGACAGGTCCTTGGCTATCGGGAACGGTTCCCCCTGCGATATCAGCGTGAATCCTGTGGCCTCTATCTCATAGCCGCCAGGCGCCCGGTCATCCTTCTTCACCCTGCCCGTGACCGTGAATGAGCTCTCAACATAAGCGTTGTTGGCGTCCTTCCAGTCCTTCTCGCCGACCTTGTCCTTCTTTATCGTGATCTGCATCACGCCTGTCGGATCCCTCATGACAGCGAATACCATGTTGCCGCTCACGCGGTGCCTGTGCACCCAGCCGCGCAGGGCGATATCCTTGCCATCCAGCTTCTCATGGAGAATAGTGCCTATATTGGTTATCATCATGATGCTCAATTAGGCGGAAAATAATATAAATAGTCTTAACATGGGCTCCGGCTCTGGGCGTGTGTCACTGGCTTTCAGCAGACAAGATGAGCGCGTCTGCGCGGACCTTGAGAGCTTCTGTGATCCTGCCCTGGCCTTCTTTGTTCCCGGCGGCCTCGCAGCTCTTGGCCATCTTCTGCGCATCATCATCCCTGCCGAGCTTGGCATAAATGATGCCTGCTTTCTCGAAGTCGCCCAGCTTCTCTGAAGTATTCGCGGCCAGGGACAGCTTGTTTTTCTGTGCCGGGCTCAGGCAGAGCGGGTCATTCTTGTCCGGGCACGCCTTGAGCTTCTGGACCATGGCAGCGACATCCTTCTGGTGGGCTGCCCGGTATGCTTCGCGTTCGGAGTTTTTCGAACCGGCATAAAGCATCGTGCTTCCACCGGCGAGCGATATAACCAGCGCACCTGAGAGCAGTAAGTTTCTTTTGGTCATATATATCGTGTATGCATATGGTTATAAGTGTTTAAAAAGGTATGCCAGCTACGATGCTGGGGGCTGGAAAACCAGTGATAACCGAGGATAAGGGAAAATAAGAGAATAAAATAAAAGAGAATGAAGGCGCGCTTACATCGCCTTCGCCTTGACATCAAGCACGACGCCTGCAGCCACTGTCTGGCCCATGTCCCTGATGGCGAACCTTCCCAGGGGCGGGAAGTCCGAGAACTTCTCTATGACTACTGGTTTCAGGGGCTGTATCTTTACGATAGCGACGTCGCCTGTCTTGATGAAGTCCGGCTTGCCGAGCGACTGGCCGGATTTCGGGTCCTTCTTCTCCACGAGCTCGCTTATCTTGCCTGCGAACTGCGCGGTGTGGACGTGCAGGACCGGCGTGTAGCCGATTGATATCGCCGTCGGGTGGTTCAGCACCACTATCTGGGCTGTGAACTCCTCAGCGACCTTGGGCGGGTTGCTGGCCAAGCCGAGAACATCACCCCTCTTTATGTCCTTCTTGTCCACGCCTTTGAGGTTGAAGCCGACGTTGTCTCCGCAGTTGGCCTCGGTAAGCTCCTGGTGGTGCATCTCTATCTTCTTGACTTCGCCCTTGGCTCCTGAAGGCATGATGATAACCGTGTCGCCAGGCTTCATCTTGCCGCTTTCCACCCTGCCGACAGGCACTGTACCGTGGCCGGTGATGGTGAAGACGTCCTGGATGGGCAGCCTGAGCGGCTTGTCAATCGGCTTCGGGGGGACCTTGAACGTGTCTATGGTTTCGAGCAGGGTCGGGCCGGTGTACCATGGCATGTTGGCGGACTTCTTGGTGAGATTGTCCCCCACATATCCCGAGCACGGGATGAACTTGACATCCTCGGTCTTGAAGCCGACGCTCTTGAGGAGCTTCTCCACCTCTGCCTTGACCTTGTCGTACTCCTCCTTCTTGTAGCCGACAGAGTCCATCTTGTTCATGTTGACCGCGATCTGGTTGATGCCCAGCACCTTGGCAAGGAACGCGTGCTCTTTGGTCTGCGGCTGGATGCCGTCCTTCACAGAGACCTGCAGGACCGCAGCATCCGCCTGGCTCGCACCGGTGATCATGTTCTTGACGAAGTCACGGTGGCCCGGCGCGTCTATGATGGTGCAGTAGTACTTCGGGGTCTCGAATTCCCTGTGCGAGATGTCTATGGTGACGCCTCGCTCCCTCTCCTCCTTGAGCGCGTCCATGACGAACGCGAACTCGAAGGTGGCCTTACCGACCTTCGCGGCCTCGTCCTTGAGCTTGTTGAGCGTCTGCTCTGAGATCGCGCCGGTCTCGTAAAGTATCCTTCCCACGCTGGTCGACTTTCCAGAGTCGACATGTCCAATGAACACTAGGTTCAAGTGTTCCTTCTTTGCCATATTCATAACCTCCAATCTAACCATTACTGATTCTAGCCAACCTTTTAGAAAAAGGTAAAACTCATTTAAGGCGAGATATTTTTAAAGGTTTCCGAAGGCGTCAGACGCCCACAATGATAAATATAAGTGAATATGAAGGAGGATGGTAGACCCGAAGGCTCCATCCCGCCTCCCACTCTTCCCCAAAAGGGGAAATTGCTTATGCTGAAAGAATTTATATAGATGATTCTTCTCCCCGGAGTTTCCAGACCATAGAAACTCCCTTTCTGCAATCGCAATCGCGTGTTTGTTTTTAAATCTTGCCTTCGTCATATCCGCATGGCCCAGGAAAAATCCCGTTACAAACCACGCGAGAAAGCAAGAAAGAAACCAAGCGAGGCGTCCGACAGGATCCCAGTGGCGGAGGCTCCGCCCCAGAATCCCCTGGAGGCGCTCGAGGAAAAGTCAGAGGAGAAGCCCTATCGTTACGGCAAGGAGCAGGCGAAGGCGCCGGTCCTCCTGATAGGCATCCTGCTCATCCTCATCCTCGTCATAGGCGGCGGATTGCTCATATCCCTTGGCCAGATGCAGGGCCACGAGGAGCCGCCGACTCCGCTTCCGAACAAGACCAACCAAACGAACGTCACCACCAACATGACCAATGTCACGCTCTGCGACGACCAGTGCATCTATGCCCGGGCAGTGTCCACGCAGAACCTCTCTGACTGCCAGCTCATCTCCGGAGGCGGCCTGCAGCAGGACTGCTACTACCAGCTTTCCCAGATGTTCATTGACGCCTGCAAGGCGCTGACCGACGATTCCAGGAAGAAGCCCTGCATAACCTCGTTCGCAGTGGCGCAGAAGGACATCACGCTCTGCGATCTGATAACCGCCGGCCGCGACGAATGCAGGCTCGCCGTGGACCCGTGCATAAACGCCGAGGACAGGGCGCTCTGCCTTGCCATACTGGACAACAACGCCGCGCTATGCGGCAGCAACAGCATCTGCCTGCTGAACTACAGCCTCACCTGGAGGAACGCCACGGCCTGCGGCCTCATAACCGAGGCCACGGTCTCCAAGGCCTGCTATTCAGCCATAAAGCTGACTGACAAATGCGCTGAGCTGCCTGCGCTGGCAGAGCGCGATTACTGCTACCAGCTCTATGCGACATACAGCAACGACTACACTGTCTGCACCCAGATAAGCGCGGGCAGCGACTATGCAGTGGACTGCTATTCCTATTTCGCGGCCATGCGAGATGACCTGTCCATCTGCGACATCTTCTCGCTGAACGAGCGCTGGGACTGCTACACCCACTACGCCCTGGCCACCGGAGACCTGGATGGCTGCAGGAGCGTGGACCCGCTTGCCACCACCCACAGGTTCAACTGCGTCTTCGAATATGCCAAGCAGTACGGCAACGTGGCCGCCTGCGATGTCATAGAGCAGATGTCCTCGCGGGACACCTGCTACCAGGGCACCACCATATACTCCAATCAGAACCTCAACTGGACCTACTGCAAGGACGTCCTCAACTTCGACTGGAGGAACAAGTGCTTCACAGAGGCCGCGAAGCTGTACGATAACGTATCGCTCTGCGACTACACCCAGGACGGCTACGCTGACGAGGCGTGCCGCATAGCCTACGAGGCAAATAAGACAGGCTGAAGGCAGCGCAAAAAGGCAAAACAAAAACAGAAAGGCCTACTCTTCCTTTTTCTTCCTTTTCGCTTTCTCAGCCTTCTCCTCGCTGCTCTCCTCTTTCTTCTCTTCAGGCGGAGCAGGCTCAGCGGCTTCGGCAGCTTTTTCTGCCTTGCCTGGCGATTCAGCAGGGGCCGCTGCGCCCTCGGGCTGGGCGGCTTCCTCGGTACCTTCCGCCACGGCCTTCTCCTCAGGCATGGCAAGCTGCTCGAAGTAGCCTATGTCATGGGTGAACTCGTCGTAGGACTTTATCTTGCCCTGGGCCATCATGACTTCCCTTGACAGGATGTAGAATATGAGGGCCAGCGAGCGCTTTCCCTTGTTGTTTATCGGGATTATCAGGTCCACGAACCTGGTTTCGTTGTCGGTGTCGCAGAGCCCGATGACCGGCACGCCGTTCTTGGCGCTCTCCACCAGGGCCTCGTGCTCTCCCTTCGGGTCGCACACGAGCACCAGCTTCGGCTCCATGAATCCCGCCACGTTCATGTTGGTCATGGTGCCGGGCACGAACCTCCCCTTCACGATGTTGACCCCGGTCAGCTCAGCGAACCTTCCGGCAGGGTTGCCTGAGTACACGCGGGACGCCACCACTGCGACCTCCTCCGGCTTGAACCTGGCGATCATCTTGGCTGCGGCCATGAGCCTCTCAGAGCTCTTCCTCAGGTCCAGGATATAGAGGCCGTCATCCCTCCTCTTGAAGATGTACTCCCTCATATCGCTGGTCCTTATCTTGGTGCCGATGTGCACGCCGGCCTCGAGAAACACATCCTGTTTCACAGGCATTCCGCTTTTTTCCGTCGTCATTTTCTCAATCCTCCTGGATATTCGTTCCGTGTTCACCGCGAGCGCATTTGCGCGAGCGCAGTGAACAAAAATGGGGTCGTCGTGGCTTTGGCCACTTCCCCCACCATTTTTTCCGATATGGGAAAAAATGGGGTCGCTGAGATATATTCCAGCCAATCGCAGGTATTTGTAATCGGCCGGTTGAATTTCTGGAGCGTTTCGATTTACAGCTCGTTTTTGCCGAGCTTTTTACCAAAAAGCTCGCTCAGATAACAAGCACCCCAAGCTTGCAGGATACCAGGTTACCTCACGACCCCAAGTGAATTAGAAGGTTAGGGCGTAGGTTTTTTATACCCATGACGTCTCAGCCGTTGTCCTGCGCTGGCTGACATCCTGGCAACACCCGTCATAGGAACCTTTAAAATGACAGTTATACACATTTTATAACTATATTGGTGGCCAGATGATATCATCAGACACCCGCAGGAAGCTTGACCATTACGATGGCCGTGAAAGGGAGCTCACCGAGAGGTATGGCAAAGCCAGGTGGGCGGCATGGCACGGTCGGGGCCCGAATAGCTCCATCATGGAAAGCGCCGAGGTCCTCCACTCGCTCCCGAAACAGCTCGATTACTGCAAGACGCTGAGGTCTGCCGCCACAGAGGCCGGTAGCCACATGGAAAGGCGCGAAGTGGAACTCAGGCTGTCAGAAGCCCTCTACAACCGCATAGTCAGGGACCCGCGCGTAGCCACGGAATCCGCTCGCGCGACCGCAGAATATGGCGCTTTCAGGTATTCGTTCGACCGCTCCACGCTTACCTCTCAGGAGATGGTCCAGGCCTGGCAGTCCATGAGCGGAACCGATCCGTTCCTCTCGGAAACCATCTATTCCACCTACCTCAATCAGTCGGCCCGGCTCCAGGGCATTATCATTGGCGTCGTGAACGCAATGAACCAGGTCTCGATGGCCGCAGGCAGCGAGCTGGGGCTGGATGTGCACTCCTTCGCAGATGTCATACTGATGAGGAACGAGGTCTCCGAACCTGAATTCCTCGGCTTCATGGATGGTATCGTGGGCCAGATGGCGAGTACCGGCTTCCGGGATGTGCTCATCGGCACTTTCCAGACCGAGCCAACAGTGCTGAACGATCTCATGCTCGTCAACGCGTTCCTACAGGAATCCTGTTTCACAAACGCCTTCCCTGCCAATGCAAGCGGGGCCGGGGCATATCTCAAGCATATCCTGAGGCTTTCAGGTTTCGATGCCGGGCTCATCAACCAGCTGGGTGCTACACCATATTCTCTGGACCTGGCGCTCGACGAGTTCGCAGAAGGCAACGAGGGTGCGCTCTGGCTGGGGAAAGGCACACGTGAGTATCTCGTGGGCGTGAACCCTGCGCTCCACCAGGACCCGAGACAGTACCTTCAGGCGCTTTTCCACGAGTGCGGCCACATGCTCCATTATGACGGCATGAACAGCATAGCAAGGCCTGCTTTCTTCAAAGGCGATACCGAAGCTTTCAGAGAGGCGATGGCTCTGTCCACGGACCGCCTGATATCCGAGCGCGATGCCGTAACCGCACTGGGAATTCCAGAAGAGGCGATTGACCTGGTATCCTGCATATCCAAGTTCCTGGACGCCGCCCGCGCCAGGGAATTCGCGATCCGGGCTCTGCTGGAATTCAATCTTTACAGTGGGACCGAAGCTCATGACATCTCCATGCTTTACGGCAAGCTCCTGCGGAACAATCCCATCGGGGCTCCGCTTAGCGGCATTACCTTGGCATTCCAAGGCCAGTCATGGGGTGCTGAGAGCGGGCTGGCCATCCGGCCAGGCGCTTCCATGGAATATGGGCTGGCATTCGCGTTCTCGGATTCTGTCATGGCCGGCCTGCAGGCGGCAGGGTATGGCTCAGCAGTGCACGAGAGCACGGCCGGGCTTCTCCAAGCCTATTGCTACGGAGGGCTGGAATCGCCTCCCACCATGAGGCTGGAATCCCTGCTCCAGTCTACCGGGATGAAGAGGACCCCTACCATGCAGTGATACTGGCGAAAAGGAAAATAGAAAAAAAGAAAAAACTTCAGAGCTTGAACTGCTTCCT
>JACCLH010000008.1 GCA_013425375.1 Microcaldota archaeon
CCGACCACGGCACCAATCACCGCGAAGACCAGAAAGACCGCTGCGACCATCACGACTATCTTCCAGATGCCTGGATTCTCCTTGCCTTTCACCTTGAGGAAGTATATCGCAGCCGTCACAAGGCCGAGCACCACCGCAGCCACCACCGACAGCATGATTGTCACGCCTAGGAATGCCTGCGTGGTGCTCTGCAGGTCATTGAGCGCTTCCTTTACCGAAGTGGCCTCGGGCGTCAGTGCGAACAGCAATCCCGCCAATGCCAGAACCAACAGCAGTCTCTTCATCATATCACCTGAAGACATTCCTGACATTCTTGAGCGATTCTATGAGGGCGTCTATCTCATCCTTCTTATTATACAGATAGACGCTGGCCCTTGTGCTGGCCGAGACGCCCAGCCTCTCGTGCAATGGCATGGCGCAATGATGGCCGCTCCTGACACATATGGCGTCGGAATCCAGCATCGCAGCGATATCATGCGGGTGTATGCCGTCCATGACGAATGCCACCAGCCCTGCCCGCTTACCGGCGTCCTTCGGGCCCAGAATCTCAAGGCCTTCCACTTCCGGCAGCCGCGCCAGCAGATGCTCCGTGAGGCCCATCTCATGCTCGCGTATGTTGTCCAATCCGACCTTCTCCAGGTAATCCATCGCGACACCGAAACCGATTACCGCCGACACGTCAGGGGTGCCTGACTCGAACCTGAACGGCAGGTCGTTCCATTCGCTCTTCTCCTTTCTCACTGAGCGTATCATCTCGCTGCCATACAGGAACGGGTCCATGCTCTCCAATAATTCCTGCTTTCCGTATAATGCGCCTGAACCGAAAGGAGCGAGCATCTTGTGCCCTGAGAACATCAAGAAGTCGCAGTCCATGGATTTCACGTCTGTCTTCATGGACGGGACGGACTGCGCGCCATCAATGACACAAATAGCGCCGTATTCGTGGGCGAGCGAACATATCTTTTTGGTGTCGTTGAGCGTGCCTATGACATTGGAAGCTGCGGATACTGCCACGAGCTTGGCCCCCTTCATCTTCTTCTCCAGATCATTCCAGTCCAGCTCGCATTCTTTGGTGATGTCCACCATCTCAAACTCCGCGCCGGTCCTGAGGGCCAGCTGCTGCCATGGCACGAAGTTGCTGTGGTGCTCCATCACAGTGGTGACTATCCTGTCGCCTTTCCTGATGAACTTCTCGCCCCATCCTCTCATCACTATGTTAGCGCCCTCGGTGGCGTTCTTGGTGAATACTATCTCTTCCCTGCTTCCGGCATTGATGAACGCCTGGACCTTGTCGCGCACCTCCTCATATTCCCTGGTGGCCTCCTCTGCCATCGAATAAAGGCCCCTGGCGACATTGGCATTGCGGTTGCGGTAGAAATCGGTTACTGCGTCTATCACTGCTGCCGGCTTCTGGGACGTCGCAGCTGAGTCAAGATAGACGAGCTTCTTGCCGTTGACGGTCTTGCCGAGGATTGGGAAATCCTCCCTTATCTTCTCCACGTCCAGCGTCATTCTTTTCCTCCTGTGTAAGCCGAATATCCCTTCTCCTCTATCTCGTGGGCGAGCTTCGCATCCCCTGACTTGACTATCCTGCCATCTGCCAGCACATGGACGAAGTCAGGCTCGAGATATCTCAGTATCCTGGGGTAATGGGTGATTATCAGGAAGCATCTTTTGCCGTCCGAAAGCCCTTTTATGGCTGATGCGACCAGCCGTATGCCGTCCACATCAAGGCCTGAGTCAGGCTCGTCCAGTATCGCCACATTCGGCTTCAGGGCCACCATCTGCAATATCTCCAGCCTCTTCTTCTCGCCTCCTGAGAATCCGACGTTCAGCTCCCTGGAGACGAAGCTTTTGTCCATGCCGAGCTTGCCTGCGGAGCTGACAAGGTCCTCGTGGGCTTTCACCATGGCGTCCAGGCCCTGGGCATTGCCGCTCCTCGCAGCCACCGCCTTCCTTATGAAGCTGCTGACTTTCACGCCTTCTATCTCCTCGGGATTCTGGAAGCTCAGGAAAAGGCCGAGCCTGGCCCTTTCGTCTGTCGGCAGCTTTACCAGCTCCTTGCCTTCAAGCCTGATGCTGCCAGCTGTCTTCAGGACAGGGCTTCCCATCAACGCCTGGGCCAGCGATGTCTTGCCTGCGCCGTTCGGGCCCATCAGCACATGGGTCTCCCCGGCCTTCAGGCTGAGGGTGATACCCTTGATTACCTCTTTGCTGCCCACGCTCACGCGCAGGTCTTTTATCTCGAACAATTGAGCACCTTGAAAGATATCTATCCGCACAACTTATATACTTCTCTTCTTAAGGGATGATTATGGCAACGGTGGGCTTCAGCTATGACCGGTATGCGGCAAGCGACCATATCCACTACAAGCACCTTCTCTCCAAAGGCCTTGACGAGAGGAAAGTCAGGGCGATTTCAGCCCTGAAGCACGAGCCTGAATGGATGCTGGACATCAGGCTCAGGGCCCTCAGGATATACAACAAAAAAACCATGCCGGATTGGGGGGCAGACCTCAGCGGCATAGACTTCGGCTCGCTCCGCTACTATGCCAGCTCAATAGATGAGAAATACGACAAATGGGACAAGGTCCCGAAGGACATAAAGAGGACCTTTGACAGGATAGGCATCCCTGAGGCGGAACGGAAGTT
>JACCLH010000021.1 GCA_013425375.1 Microcaldota archaeon
GATTTCCCAGTTGTCAAAATGCTGCCGCATTTTAACACCCTCAAGGGGGCAATGTTCGGAAGCGAAGCTTCCGGACAGACAGCGGCGGAACGCCGCTGGAAGAAGAAGGACTGGGGTATTGCCCCCTTATGGGAATGGGCCCACGCGGAATTGAACCGCGCATCTCCTGCACTCCAACTTTTTGAAAAAGTTGGATCAAAACTTTTTCAGTCAGTTTTTGGCCCTACCTTTTTCCTAAAAAGGTAGGCTGTCAAGCAGGCGTCTTAACCGATCGACTATGGGCCCTTGCAGCTTTTACTGGCAGCAACGGATTTTATACCTTATCGTTGCCGGTAGCAAAACACGAAAGGTTTGCTATAAATACCGCATTTTTGTTGCGGCGGCTACGATTCGAAAACGAAGACGCGCTCCCATCCACCGTTCTGCGGCATGCTGACGCCAGTGATGTAGAATGCCTGCTTGGCGATGTTGCGGACAGTATAGCAAGGGTCATGCTCGGCCATGTATTGCAGAGACAGCCTCAGCATATGGCTATGGGGGCCGTGCATGTGTTTCTTGAGCTCCCTTATGGCCCGCTTCCTCTCCACCACGCTCCTGCTTGAGAGCATCCGGATTATTTCGGCAATGTCATCAACCATTTCATTCACCTTCCTGTGCTTTCTCTAGCGTCACTTCCGCTCCGGGGATCTTCACGCCATTCATCGTCAGCGCGCCAAGGATATAGAGCGACTTGTTCACCTGGGCCTCTTTCTCCTCTGGAGTGGAACCTTTGGGGTTCTTCACGACCTCAGCCACTTCCTTGCCCATGCCTTGCAGGACGGAACCTGAGTCCTGGACTTTCACATGGCTCATTATCAAGGCGACCACGACATCGAGCGCTGACAGCCTCTGCGCGACCTTCTCATCCTCTGAGGAACCGCCAGGGAAACGCATTACATCGACCATCTCGATTCCAAGCCCATGCATGACTGGGGCCAGGGCAGATCTGCCTGAGCGGTATTTGCTTATGAGCGCCATCGCTGCTGTGAACTGCTCGCCGTTTCCCATTTCAACAAGATCCATGAGACGGAGCGTGTCTAGGAAATCATCCATGATAGGATGCAGAACCGCCTTGCCTTCATCTGCCTTTATTGCGCTGGCCTGAACTGAGAACTCTTCGGGTATATACTCCATCCAAAACACGGCATCAAAAGCAGCCTGGACAGTCTGCGGCTCCTCTGTGCTGGCCATCGCCATGAGGAAGCCGAGCTTGTTCTTGGATTCGCTTGCCATTATGGGGAAGGTAAGACCGCGCATATATGCTTTGAGTATCCCGTTCCAGCCTTCAGGCTCCTTGTCAAGCAATGCATCCACCACATACCGGGTGTTGTTTTTGATGCCGTTCGCTTTGACATCATGCACCTCGTAGATTGAAAGGACGTTGAGGGCATGCGTCTGCTTTTTCAGGTCGCTGTCCGGTGAAAGCACGTCTTTCATAGCCCTTGCATGCCTGTATGCGATGAATGGAGCGATGTAACCGAACCTGACGCCGCGGTCGCTTGCGAACATGCCAAGCAGGGTATCCATGCCTTGCAACTCATCTTGGCCGCCCTTCGCTATCTTTTTCGTGAGCTCCGCCATGTCAATGAATTCTGATGTGGCTGAGAGCATTTCTGCCGGGCCGCTTGCCTGCCTTTCTTTCTCCCTGATGGACGCGATTATTCCCTTTGCCTCCTGGCGTTTTGCCGTATTGGTGTGACGGGCAGCCAGCATAGACCTAAGGGGGCCGATGAGCCCTTCGCGGGCTTCTTTCACCGCTATTATGTCGGCTTCGGCCTTCTGCTTCCTCTCTTTCGCGGTTGCAACCAACTCCTCTGGGACTTGCTTCATGGGCGCGACCATGTGGAAGGCTGCTGTCGCGGTTTTCGGGTTCTCGCTCTCAAACATGTTTTTGAGGAATTCTATTTTCTTAGGGGATGGGGATGCGATGATGGCAGGGCCGACGGCTTCGATGTTGTCCCTCAGGAGTGTCCAGGTATGGGTTTTGGGGTCGCCGCTCTGCGGCTGTTCCAGCAGCTTGGTTATCGCGAACTCCTGGGTGGGCGGATTTATGGCGCGTCCTACCCAAAAGTTATATGTGGAATAGCCCATCGCCCACAAGGCAGTCGTGCATGCCTGGATTACTTGGGGGTGGTCCTTGTGCTTTCCATCAGGATCGTAGCTGGTTACGGTGCTGGCAAGGCTTTTGAGGGCCGGTTTATATGGCTCGGTGATAGGATCGCCTGCCGCATCTTTTGGGAGATGTGGGGCTATGCGGGTGAGGAAGTCGGCAATCACATGTATCTGACGGGGATTGGTGGTGTTCTCGAAAGGATATCTGGCAGCATCAGCAAGCATGTCCTGGATTCTAAGGAGCGTTTTTTCCTGATGCTTGGGCTCCAGGGTCCTGAAAAGCTCTATGGCTTCCTGGAACCTGGCTGCGCTTGAGCCGTTTGATATGAGGGCAGCTGATTTGACCAGTTCGAACACCTTGCTGGCTTCCTTGCGCTTCCTGAGGCCTTCGAATAGGCCGCTTTTCTTTTCAGGAGGTTTGGGGGTCTCGGCCACCGTACCGGTCGCCATTATAGTATTAAACATTAATTTAGCCATTTTACCACACTTTATTATTGTGGCTGCAAGTGTTTATAAATGTTGTTATTGATGGGTTTTTAGGGGAAACACGGCAAGCGAAACGATTAAAGGAATTGATAGGGAGGGTATTGCGGAGGCAGAGGCGCATTCTCATGTCATTCAGACGTTCTCCGATAATCTGCATACTCGGCCATGTGGATCATGGCAAAACCACTTTTCTTGACGCGGTTAGGGGTACCACTGTGGCCAAAAAGGAGGCTGGCGGCATAACCCAGATGATAGGCGCCAGCTATGTACCCAAGAAAGAGATAGATGCACTGGCAAAGGACCTCTCCCAGAAGATGAAGCTCCAGATGAGCATACCCGGCCTGCTTTTCATAGACACTCCGGGCCATGAGGCGTTCACCAACCTGAGGGACAGGGGTGGGAGCCTGGCAGACCTGGCCATTCTCATGGTTGATATAAACCAAGGGTTCCAGCCGCAGACCATAGAGAGCATCAAGATACTGAAGCAGTACAAGACGCCGTTCGTGATAGCTGCCAACAAAGTGGATGCGCTGAGCGGATGGAGGAGCAATAAGACGACCTCTTTCCTGGAGTCATTGGCGCTCCAGCCGCAGCATGTCCAGGAGAGGTTCGATGAGAAAATATATGGGCTGATGGGCAAGATATCAGAGTACGGCTTCGACAGTGAGAGGTTCGACAAGGTGCGGGATTTCAGCAAGCAGATAGCCATAATACCGATAAGCGCCAAGACCAAGGAGGGCCTGAGCGAGATATTGGTGCTCATAGGAGGGTTGAGCCAGAAGTTCCTTGGCGAGAGATTGGACATAGATGAGAGGGGGAGGGGCAAGGGCACCATAATCGAGGTCAAGGAGGAGAAAGGGCTCGGCACCACCCTGGACGTCATAATCTACGATGGCGTGATGCGCAAGAACGACGAAATCGCCTTCATGAGCGCCAACGGCATCAGGAGGACCAAGATAAGGGGCCTTTTGGAGCCGAATCTGGGTGGAGGGGAGAAGTTCACATTCCTGGACGAAGTGGCTGCGGCGGCAGGTGTGAAGATATATGCTCCTGACCTTGATGGAGCTATACCTGGCTCGCCTCTTGAGGTCATTGAGGACTTCGAGAGGGACAGCGCAGAGATAGAGGCCCAGTTCAAGAGCGTGATATTCCAAAAGAGCAATGAGGCTGGCGTGGTGCTGAGGGCGGAGAGCCTGGGCTCAGTGGAGGCACTGCTCAGGCTGCTGAAAGACGCCGGCATACCAGTCAAGGATGCTGCTGTGGGCAACATAACAAGGAAGGATGTCATGGCGGCGTCTGTAGGAGGCGAGGAGGACCGGTTCCTCAAGGTGGTGCTGGGCTTCAATGTCAAGGTGCTGGACGAGGCCTGGGAAGAGAGCCGCGGGGCCAATATCCAAATAATCTACAGCGATATCATCTACAGGCTGGTGGATGATTACAGGGACTGGGTGAAGAACGAAAAGGAAAGGATCAAGAAAGAGGCAATAGAGAAGACCACCTGGCCGGGCAGGATAAAGATATTGGACGGTTATGTATTCAGGGCATCCAAACCAGCCATATTCGGGGTGACAGTGCTGGCAGGCAGGGTAAGGAAGGGCTACAGGCTGATGAACTCGGCTGGAGAAGTCGTGGGCGAGATAAGGGAGATACAGAAAGAGAAAGAGAAGATCGAGGAAGCAGGAGCAGGGGACCAGCTGGCGATATCCTGCGATGGCGTGATGATGGGCAAGAACGCCAATGTGGGTGACGTGCTTTACACCTACATGACCCTGGACGAGATACGGAGATGGGAGACCAGGCTGACCATGCTGAACGAAGATGAGAAGGCGCTGTTCGCGCAGATACGGCGCATGCTCACCATAAGCTTCTGATCTTAGGGATAATGGCCATTGGAAGCGCGGCTTCTATCTGAATTTTTTATGGTGAAAGGTGATGTATGGTTTTTAAAGACATGCGGACACTTTCATCAACATGGATGGTTATGTGAAAAAACGTTCTGACCAAGGCGTTTCCTCACAGAAGGCTGCTCCAGGCACGCCGAAGAAAAATGATTTGAGGCCTCCGCTGGCAGAGGGACCTGCACCGTCTTGTGTGGAAGGCCAGGACGCAAAGCGGCCCGGTAAAGCGGATGAAAAAGAGCGCGCCACCGAGGTGCAGAAGGATGCGAAAAGCATGGAATCTCCTGAAAATGGGCCGGTCGGCCTGGAGCTCACCAGAGAGGAGATTGTGGAATACGCTCAAATGACCATCACTGAGAATAAACTCAGGAGTATGGAACAGCTCGGTTTCGCCGATCCGGATATCACCAAGCTCGTCCTTGAGATCGGTGCCGGGTCTGAGTTGCGTTTTATCAGCGAGGATGAGAACATGGGGGCCGCTGAACCCGGTGCCGCAGCCGGGAAAAAAGACGGTGCTAATGGAAATGGACATGGCGCGAGGAAGGAGAATGCGCTGAGCGAGGGGGGCATGTACCGGAAAATATGCGCCGAGTGCTTCGGGATTGGAACCGCAACCCGATATGTAGGAGGTAAAAAGGGCAGCGTCAAGAGGCTCCAATCGAGCATAAATCGTCGGTTGCAGGGGCCGTTATATAAGCTGTTTAGGAAATGCTGGGACCAGATGGTCAGCGAAGGCGCCATAGACCTGGATCGGAACAGGGATAGCGCTTCCCTTATTCCTAGCGCTCTTGTCCGTGATGAGAAACTGAAGGGTGTGCTCGACTGGGCACAGAAGCAACATCTTGCCTCAATAGGAGTCAGAAACAGCTCAGAAAAGTGAAATGTTGCCGCTTGCGCTGGCCAAACTGCAACATATTTAACCTGAAAAGGATAGATAGGAGCGAACGATTTCTGGTGTTTTTATGATAATAGGGCTTACTGGAGAGAATTGCGCTGGCAAGAGCACGGTCGCAGAATACCTGATGAAGAAGGGCTTCTACTACTACTCGCTTTCAGACGTGATACGCGAGGAGGTCAAGGCCACCGGCAAGGCGGTGACCAGGGAGAACCTGATAGACAAGGGGAACGCGCTACGCGAGGAGTTCGGGCCAGGGATATTGGGCAAGAAGATAGCCCAGAAGCTCCAGAGCGACAAGAATTACGTCATAGATTCCATCAGGAACCCTGCCGAAGTGGATGAGCTCAAGAAACTGGGCAGGTTCTTCCTGTTCTATGTGACAGCTCCGGACAAGGTCAGGTTCGAGAGGACCAAAGCGCGGAGACGGGAGGAGGACCCCCAGACCTATACGGCGTTCCTTGAGATAGAGAAGCTGGAGATGGAGAACGCCGAGAAAACCAAGCAGAACCTGAAGGCCACATTCGCCATGGCCGGCAAGACTATAGTGAATGAAGGGGACCTGAATGA
>JACCLH010000038.1 GCA_013425375.1 Microcaldota archaeon
TATTCCTTGCTGAGCTTCAGGTCCAGCTCCATGAGTTTCTCAACGACCGGATTGGTCTTGTTCAGGCGGTATAAGGTCGTGTTGCCGATTTTCCTGCTCTGCTTGACTATCCTGTACCGCTCCAGGGAGGGCCATATCTTATACAATGAGGCGCGCGAGATGCCGGAATTGTCAGCGAGCTCTGTTTTCGTGTAATCGAATATGCTGTTCTCTATCAGGAAATCGATCAGCCTTATCGAAGGTGCATCGCCCAGAAGCCCATGCAATAATGATTTGTTCATGAGGAAATAGGGTAGAGTATAAATAAGTGGTTTTCGGGGCCTGTGGAAGGAACCTTTATAAATATATTCACCTAATGAATTATTCAGCTGGTGAATATATGAAGTTCATAGACCGGAAGGGCGAGCTGCGCGAGCTGAAAGGGATGGAGGCGCTCTCGCGGAAGAAGCTTTTCGTCATGGCACTGTACGGCCTGCGCAGGGTGGGGAAGACCAGGCTGCTGCTGGAGTTCATAAAAGGCCGCGGCATGTATTTTTTCGTGAACAAGAACAAGACTTCCGCCGACCTCCTTTTGGAATACCAGGGGATGCTCAGGTCGGAAGGCATGCTCGGCGAGCTTGAGGTTCTGGAGAGCTGGGACCGCTTCGTGGAGATCATCATCCGCCGCAATCCCTCGGTCATGGTCTTTGACGAGTTCCAGAACTTCCTTTTTGTGGAGCCGGCCATGTTCGGGATGCTGCAGAAGGGCATGGACCTCAACGAATCCAGGCCCGGGATGATAATCCTGTCCGGCTCGCTGATAGGCCTGATGAAGAGGACCTTCCAGGACTCCAAGGAACCGCTCTACGGCAGGATAAAGAAGGGCAAAAAGCTGGAGCCGCTCCCTCTGGATTCCTGCCTGCAGGTCGGCAAGGAGCTGCGCCTGGCAAAGGAGGATGTGATAAAGCTGTACGGCATCTTCGGCGGTTATCCGAAGTATTACGTGGCCATGGAGGACTTTGCCCTGCATGGGAAGACTGCGGAAGCGGCCATGGAAACGCTTATTTTCGCCAAGGATGCGCCTCTGGAAGACGAGGTGATCGGCATCCTGTCCCAGGAATTCGGGGCGAGGAGCGGGGTCTATTATTCCATACTCGAGGCCATCGGCTGCGGCAATACATCCGTTTCAGCCATCGCCGGATACATGCGCATGCCGGTGACGTCCCTCACGCGGCAGATAAACGAGCTCAAGGATTATTTCGAGATGATCGAATACGAGTTGCCCTACAGGGGCAAGCGGGGAGCATACCGGATACGGCACCCGCTCCTCGCGTTCTGGTTCACCCATATCCACAGGAGATACTCGGACTACGCTTCCAGGAACCAGGACTTCATGGACAGCCTGCGGGAAAACCTCAATGCGATGTTCGGGAAGACGTTCGAGGGAGCGGCAAAGGAGTTCCTTGTATCAAAGCTGAAGCTGACAGACGCCAGGCGCCAGTGGGGCAGGATTCAGGATGCAGGAAAGGGAAAGGATACATACGAGATAGACCTTATCGGCAGTGGAAAATTTTCGCAAAAATTTTTCAGCCAGGGTAAATCAGATTTACCCTGCAAGGACAGGAAGAAAGCGATATATGCGTTTGAATTCAAATGGAAGGATCTGGATGCGAAGGAAGCGCTGGCCATAATCCAAAACCTGCAGGAAAAGGTGAAAAACGTCCACCCGCTGCCTGCGGCACTGAGGTACGGGATAGTGGCCAGGAAAATCAGGAACAGGGACAAGGTGAGGGCGGCCGGGCATCTGGCGTACGATATCGGTGATTTCTGACATGCGAATCCGCTCGATAGACGCTTTCAGAGGGCTTGCGATAATGCTGATGGTATTCTACACCATCAGCTTCCTATTGAGCAGGTCGCTCCCTGATTTACTGCGGCATAATGTCGCGGGCTCTTTGCATATCGGCGATTTCGTCCTGCCGCTTTTCCTTTTCGCCAGCGGCATGTCTCTTGTCTTCTTCCATGAGAAAAGGAAAAAGAAGAAGGCGCGGGACTATGTCCTGGATGTTGTTGAGCGGTTCGGCAAGCTTGTGCTGATATCCTTCTTCATCTCACCATTCTCTGCCGGCGGGTTCCTGCAGATGGACGAGGTGATGCTGAGCGCAGTGCTGTTTCTGGCCTGTGTTGCGCTGGTGGAACTGCCTGAGTTCGCGCTGCTCATGGCTGGGCTGGTTGTTTTTGTCTTGTATTTCGCGCTTGATGCGCTTTTGTTATTGCCTGACTTCAGTGCCTATTATCTTGGGGGATATCCGGCTGCTGTGTTCTACCTGCCTGTGATGCTTGGCGGGGTGATAGCCGGGAAACGGGTGGCAGGGAAGAAAGGGCTGACCATTGCGCTTTTAGGAGCGGGTTTGCTGTTTGTTGTTTTGCTGTTGTTGGTACCGCCATATAAGAGCGATGCGACGCCTTCGTTCATGGCGCTTTCTGTCCTGTTCTCGCTGCTGGTCTTTGTTTTGGTGGAGGGGTTGGTGGGACGGGAACGAGCGAGTGGGATGACGCGGGAGCGGATAGCGAGACCGGAACATGATACGGCGGGAGTGGGACGGGACGAGGAACGCAGGGGCATATTGGAATATCTTGGAAGACAACCGATAAAGTACTGGGTATTGATGTTCGTGGTTGTGAAGATACCTGTAGAGGTCTACGCGTTTTCTGCAGGATTGGAATTGCCCCTGGAATTAGGATGGACGAATGCTGTACTCATCGCAACGTTGTGCGTGCCTGTGCTTTACGGGATATCGCTGGGAATCGATATGGTTACCGGGCGGTTAAAGCCTCAGTCTAAGGAGAAGCGCTGACAATCCCATCGAAGGTATGTCGCTGGGGAGTTTGACAGAGCTGCCTTTGCTGTCAGTCCATTCGACAGGGATTTCAGCGACCTTCAATCCCTTCTTCTGCGCCCTTATGAGCAGCTCGCTGTCCCAGAACCAGTGCTTGTCCTCTACTTCCTTCAGCAGGGGGACTATCCTGGATCTCCTGAACGCCTTGAAGCCGCACTGATGGTCATGAATAGATGTTCGGAACAGCAGCCTCAGCAGGAGGTTGTAGCCCCTGCTGAAGAATTCCCTAAGGAAGCTGCGGCTATGGACCTTTGAGCCAGGAACAAGGCGCGAGCCTGTGGAGATGTCTGCGCCATTCTCTATTTCTGAGACCAGCGCTTTCAGATGCCTGAGGTCTGCGGCCAGGTCCGCATCCATATATACTATGATATCGCCTTTCGCTGACACCATAGCCCGGCTAAGGGCCAGACCACGACCGAGCTTTTTTTCTGAAGTGAGAAGGCGGATTTTCCCGGACGCCAGATTTCCGGCGATTTGCCGCGTATTGTCTGTGCTCCCATCCTCTGCCAGGATTATCTCGTAATCAGGGCCGAGGCGGTCTGCGGTTTTTTTTATTTTTGGGAAGTTGGCTGAGATGGCAGCGGCTTCATTGTGGAGCGGGACGATTATGCTTATCATGTGTATCCTGCCCTTTTCCTTATTGGCCTGAGTTTATATCTCATCAGGGTGACGAGCATCTCCACCCCGCCCTTCCAGGGATTGAGTTTGGTGCCTCCGGCCCTGGGCAGATAGCCTATGGGCATCTCGATGACCTTGAAACCCAGCACCGCAGGCTTGAAGAAAAGCTCAAGCGAAAGGCCGGTGTTCTCGGTCCATTCTATACTGGAGATCACCTCTTTCCTGAAGACGCGCATACCGGTGGTGGCGTCAGTGCACCGGCAGCCGTAGAGCAAAGAGACAGCGAACGCGAAGAAGCGGTTGCCGAACTCGTTGAGCAGGGCCATGTTCTTCACCCTGGTTTTGCCTTTCAGACGGGAAGCGCTGACCATATCGTATCCTTCGCCAATCAGCTTGAGCATGGCAGGAACCGCCTCTGGCGGGTATGTGCCGTCGCAGTCCGTGGTGATGATTACTTCGCCCGTGGCATTCATGAGCGCTTCCCTCAGGGCGATACCGTAGCCCTGGGGCTTCTGTTTTATGACAATCGCGCCAAGGCCTGAAGCGATTTCTGCGGTCCTGTCGCTGCTGCTGTCCGTGATGACGAACTCCGAATCGTGCCCCTTCAGGGCGTTCCTGAAGCTGCGGATGACAGTGGCGATGGCCTTCTCTTCGTTCTTTGTCCCCATGCAGATCGAGATTTTCATGAAAAACACGACTGGGTAGGTCCTATTCGTCAGCGAGCCTATATATCACTAAGACGGATTTCGAGCTGGATTTATTTAGCAGGATGGTAAGGCCGCAGGATTCCATACGGTCAGGGTCCAGGAAATTTTCGGGCTGGTAGTCAGAAGGCGTAGTCATGTCCGTGCAGATGTGGTATACCAGCGCTTGAACCCCGCGTTCCCGCAGCTCAGCGCTCATGGCGCTGCAGGCTGGGATATCATTATCGTAAATCGCCTGGGGGAGAGCAGCCATGGGGATGTTGGATTCGCCTTTGGAAAGCTGGGGAGGCATGTTGAACTCGTCCACAAAGGTCAGGTTGTCGGGGTGGAGGATGGAATGGCCCTGCCAGGCGAAAAGGGTCATCAGGGGCTTTATATGGAGTTCACCGCTATAATCCATCGCCAATAGCTCCATGCTTTTGAGTTTCGTCATGTTTGTTGATTCCAGGGTATGGAAGACGTCTGGCGCGAAGGCAGGGTCATCCACAAGGCCGAATAGAGCGAAGGAGGCGAGGACCAGGGATGACACAGCCAGCAGGAGGATGAGGGAGATGGAGGCTTTTGGCAGTCTCATGTTTTTCAGGGATACGCTCAGCAGCATGCCCACGGCCGCCACGTTGAAGAAGTTTTCCGGGCAGGCGGTCGAAGTAAGCGTTAGAAAGCTGCCGAGAAGGCCTGAGGGCGCGATATCCTTGAACAGCAGGAAGGAGATCAGGAGGGCAGGGTAAATGCAGCAGATGCCCAGCGAGGCGTATTCCAAGAGGCCGCAGCGTCCCTTGTTGGAGAGATAGAAGAGAAGCACGGCCAGAATGAAAAGGACCTCGAATGTCGGGTAGGACATCTGGGTTATTTGAGCACAGCCGGAGTATTGCGGCATGGCTGAGCCCAGACCCAGAAGATTCGAGTAGAATGGGTAGGCCATGATAAGGGGAACAATCAGGGCGGCAATCGGCATGAAATCGCGCCGGTCCGCTTTGCAGACAGCGTTCAGGGCGATTAGGAGGCCGCCTGCGAATGGCTGCGCCAGGAGCGCTGCTAGGGCGAAAAGCAGTTCGGCCCATATATTTTTCATGAGAAACATCAGGAGACCCATCAGGATGGCCAGCTGCTGTCGTTTCCTGAAGCCCAGGGGGAATATATTGCCCAGCAATACGTCCATGAGAAACAGGGCCAAAAAAGCGGCTTTCACTTCCAAAGTGCATCTCTTCAGGAACCGGGTCCAGATTAGGAAGGCGATGGCGATATCTGTAAGCCAGTAGAGAACCGCCGCACTGACTGAGGCGTCATTCAGGACGGCATTCAACACGCTTCCCAGAAAGGCGAAAAGGACAGGCCAGTTGCCGAAAAGTGAGTAGGGATCCGAAAAATATGGAACATTGCCGAACATGCCATACTCGCTCATCCACTTGATGCTGAGGATGGTATCGTAGCTATCGGCCTGGAAGTTTTCTATGATGAAGAACAACTGATTGATATGGACCAGTATGAGGAAGGCCGCGAGAAGAATCGAGATGCAGAAGAGCGCCCAGATCCCATTATATAAGTGGCCAGATAGTTTGTGGAGGGCCGTGTTTTTTTCGAAGCTGATAGGCAGGATGCTGGGCAAGGATATCACCGGATATCTAAAACCTGGATTACTGAGCTATTGTACAGGTTAGAAGCCGCAGACGACTGGAAATCATGCAGTTGGATCGCCACCATATAATCGAAGTGCGTCACATTGCTATCTTTCCTGAAGATATCTTTAACCCAGTACATCCTGTTGAATGACCCATCCACCACAGGATATCTACCGGTGTAGTAATCATCAACGAACGTATTCACCATTTCCGTGGTGAAATTCGCATCGCCAACAACCCACCCGAAATCAAGCGGCCGCCCGGATTCCCGCTTTTCAGTGACCATCTTGTAGGCTATGACACCTGGCGCCCAGTTGCCTATGACCAGGACATTCTCCTTTCCTGATATAATAAGACCTGCTTCCTTTTGCGGGAGGAAGTCTTCGTTCAGATCGCTGTATATCCACATACATAGAGCGACCGTGAGGATGATGATGGCAGTGAAAAACACGGCAAAGAACAGGTCGGTTCTTTCTTTACCGTCCCACTTCAGCAGAACTATGGCAGCGAAATAGGAGACCGCAGGGAAAACAGGGAGATAGTACCAAGGCATCAGGTATGCCCCGATGACAGGGAAAACAAGCAGGGCATACCATGCGCTCATGAAAAGATTATCCCGCCAATGCTTCCAGAAACCGAAAATGGACAGGGCGAACCAGATTCCGCTGCCCGCGAGCAGGTATGTCATGGAACCTACGAGCATGGCCAGCTGGTCATAGATTCCGGCTGGGCTTATGAGATGCCACCAGACATCTGACACATAGACCTCGGAGCCAAGGCCGGCGCCCTGGAGCAAAAAGTAGTGCATGACCCAAGCGAGTGGAACTGCCATCAGGGACAGAAGGAATACGGGCTTGGGAAGGGATTTACGATCATATAAGTAGATATATGCCAGTGCCAGCAGGGGTATGATGAAAGCAACCACCAATTTGACAAAAAAGGCGCTGAATGCCAATACTGCCGCTCCAATAAAGCGCCACTGGGCGAGGCGTTTATCCGAATATAGATAAAGCGAGGAGCAGACAAGCATGAAAAGCAGTGAATCGGTCAAAAAGGCGGCATTTGGATAGATGGACGTGAAAGAGAAAAGGAATATGATGACAGTGAAGAAAGCGAGGGCCCTGCTGGAGCCGGCATTTCGCAGGATGAAATAGATAAGGGGGACTGTGGCAAGGCCAAAAAGAAAGGACGGCAACCTATAGGTGACCTCCAATGGCAGGTGCAATGGCGATAACACTTCTGAGAAGCCGGCATACACCCAGAAAAAAGGCGCTGGTTTCCAAGCGACAGGGTAACCGAAAAGGGTAGGCACCACGGTGGGGGCATCGGCCTGCTCATCAGCCATGATGGCATATACCGCCTCGTCTTGCACCAGGGGAAGGTAGCCCAGGACAGGAAGACGGATGAGGATGTAGAGCGCCATAAGAACTAATATCAGGGACCGGTCATCCTCAGGCAATCGTATAGAAAAAACCACGTACGCTCCTTGTGATGAACCTTTTTAAATATTAAGGGACACATTAGCACAAACAAAAATGATAGTACCAAGGTGAAGAGATGAATATAGTCAGTTATATCCAGAAGATAAACACTATCGGGAAATACCTGTTGGTGGCAGTGCTTGCCCTAAACATACTGTCATTGTCTTTCGCCCAATCCGCAATAGGATCTGCACTCAAGGACCTATGCCTGGCCTCGCAGACATTCCTTGGCGGCGCGATAATGATAATGATACTGCTGGCCGGTGCGACCTATGCCCTGGGCCAGGTGCTCGGTGCAGAAACAAGGGCAAGGGCGACTGTGTGGGCAACAGCGATGATGACCGGTGCGCTTATGGGTGCGCTCATATACCTACTCACACCCCTGCTAATCAAAGCATTGCTCGGACCAAGCGCGACTTTCCTCCCGGCAGCGACCGGCAGTGCGGACCCCTGCGCGTTCTGATTGTTTCTTTTTCATCTCTTTTCCTTTTATCTTTCTTCTATTTGCCTTTAGTGGGCACCATACCTGTTTTCCCATTCGTCCGGCCTTCCGTCGCCATCCACCGGAAAGCAAAGGCGGCGCGGTCAAAATCGTGCAGATGCCGCGCCTGCCGCCCGGCATCTCTGATAGATTGCAGACTGGCGTGGGATAAAAGGAAACTAGAAAAAGAAGAGAAATCCGCTCAGCCTTGGCCCTTGGTCATGAAGTAGAACGATACTGCGGCGAAAAGGCTGAGCACTATCGCTATGATTATCTTGGTCTGCTCGTCTATGCCTTTTATCAGTGATGTGCCGAGCATGGTAATGCTTACGCCCACCACGACACCCATGATGACGGCCAGTATGCTCAGGAATTTGCTTGCCATCAGCCCTCAGCCCCTGCCGGTGGGGACGGCCTGGAGACGACAATCACGTCCTCCACGGATTTCACGTTCTTGTGCAGTATGCTCTTCTGCAGCATGGCCTTCCTTGCCTCGACCTTTCCCGGAGGCAGCTGCTCCAGGAGAATCCTTGATACCTCACCGCTTTCCATGTCCAGTACGAAGTCCTCGGCCTTGCCGATGAACCTGCCGGAATCGGTGAGGATGTCCATTCCGTATAGCTTTGAGAGTTTCGTGGTCATACTATTACCTTGGTGCTGCTATTACCGGGGAAGTTAAAAAAGCTTTCGAGCGTGCCATATGTCCTTATAGGGGCATAAAACTTGGAAATATGCCCTTTTGAGGACATATTCCATTTCGCAGGTTTTCAGGCGCCAGGCTGGAGATGGAGAGTCCGGCATCGTTCAAAATATTGAAAAGATGGCTTTGTAGAAATGGTTGCCTACATCAATAGCCGTGGCGACACGACGGCCGGGCCGGAGCTTTGAGAGGATGGATTGTTTGGCTGCCCCCATTTCGAGCTTGCGAAACTCATCGAGCGGGTTGCCTGAGTCGTAGTAGACGCAGTGGATTTTGGCGTTGAAGCGCTAGGCTATCTTCAGGACGACACGGTCCATGCCGCCCTTGGTCTCAAGGAATGGTGTGGCACGAGCTTCATTTTTCTCCACTTCCGAGAAGGCCGGCCAGGCCTGGGACGTCCGTGAACACCACCCTGCAACCATTGAGCGAGGTTTCAGCCGGAACGCCGTCATATGAGACCACTATCGCCATTTTTGGTTTATATGCCTCTATGAAAGAGCGGAGGCTCCGCTCGATCTTTGCGGCTCGCGGGCTGAGCTTCACCTCCAGGGGCACCGGAGAGTCATTCTTTTCCACGATGAAATCCACTTCTGCCCTGCTTTTCTTCTGCCAGTATTTCACTTTTAGCCCCAGCTTCAGGAGTTCAGTGAAGACATAGTTCTCGAAAAGCTTCCCCCGCTCCTCCAGATCAGACGGGAAATCGTTGGCTATCGCATTCCTGAGGCCTGTGTCGACAAAATATACCTTCGACTGCTTCGTCACTTCCTTGAGCTTGTTCGTGAAAAAAGGCTCAACGCGGCATATGAGATAGCTCCGCTCCATGGCATCCAGGTATTTTTTCACTGTCTGGAAAGACAGCCCCATATCGCTGGCGGCCTTTCCGTATACCAGCACGTTTCCCATCGAATGCGAAAGATACCTCGCGAACCGCTCCAGCGAGCCGATATCGTCTATTGAGAACGTTTTGGCCACATCCTTGAGCACCATGAGCTCGTAAAGGTCCCTTAGGATGGTTTTTTTCATATCCGGACCGTCCGTGGTCACCACTTTCGGGTAACCGCCATAGACCGCATGCTCCCATATGAGCCTCCTCATGACGGGCTGAGCCGCCTCCTTCTGGTTTTTTGCCCTCATGAATTCCGGTAAGGAAAACGGGTATAAGCGGAGTATCGTTACCCTGCCGACAAGCCAGGAAAGGACATCCTTGGCGAGGATGACCTGAGAGGAGGAGGTTATCCAAATCCTCCGCCCCTTATCGGCGAGATATTTCAGCTTGCCTCCGGCATCTTTCCCGTACTGGACTTCGTCGAGCACCGCGAAATCATGGCCTTCTAGATACTGGCTCTCGAATTTCTTTATGTCTTCGTCGAACAGCCCTTTGATGTCGGGGTCATCGAACATCAGGTAAGCGGCGTTTTTGCCTTTGACAAGTTCCCTGAGGAACGTGGTCTTGCCACCCTGCCTCGGCCCTACCAGGGCCGAAACCGCGTAGATGGAAGAGACAGAGTTGAATTGATCCAGGATGGCCCGCTCGACATACATGGGATTGATATCACCAGCAAGGTATTTAAATCTTAACTAAACCTGAACTTGAGTTTAATATTAGTATCACTATTATTAAACTTATGTTTAATTTTTGGCTTTGTAGAAATGCTCTAGAAGGAAGGGTTCTACAAAGCCGAAGTCAAGTTCAAAAAATTGAAAGAACTTTTAAAAGTACACATGTTACATTTAAAGTTTTTAAAAAAAACAAAACTTTATAAATAACACATGTCACATATAGATTATGCTTGAGAAATACGCTGTGCTTGCGGTGATGAAGGTTATACTCGGCAGACCGGCAAAACGATTCTCTGTGAGGGAGGCAGCCAAAGCCACGGGCCTGAGCGTCAATGCCTGCAAGTATTCGCTGGATTTCATGCTTGGGAAGGGCATGGTGAGGCTGGAGAAAATAGGAAAGACATACCAGTACCAGGCGTCTTTGGACAGCTACATGGCAAGGCAATGGAAGGTACTGTTCAGCCTGGAAGAACTGGATGGGGCAGGAATCGTCCAGGCCATATTGAAGACCGGTAGAAGCATCATGAGCATCATACTTTATGGCAGTACCGCAATGGGGCGGGATGATGCGGCCAGCGACATAGACGTCCTCGTGATAGCAGACACGGATATGGCAGGCAAAAAAAGCATAGCTGCCCTGGCGCACGGGACCAGAAGGGAGATCAACATAAGCGTGTATTCGCCTTATGAGTGGAGGGAAAAAGCGAAAAGGGACAGGGTATTCTACGAACAGGCTGTCATGGACTGCATAGTGCTTTATGGGGAAAGGCCGGTGGTGCTATGATAGAGGAACTGATAAGGGAGGGCCAGCTGGTGAAAACGGCGCCGGATACCAGGAAGGCAGAGAACTCCATCGTGCTGGCGAAGAGCAAGATAGAGACCGCCAGGGCAGAGCTTGCGGCCGGCATCTACGACAATTCGCTCGTGAGCGCTTATACCGCCATGTTCCACGCGGCGCGGGCCATCCTTTTCAAGGATGGGTTCAAGGAAAGGGGCCACTATGCGGTATATTCGTATATCAAAGAGCGGTATGGGACTGCCATAGAGATGAAATACCTCAATGAGCTGAACGTCCTCAGGACAATCAGGCACAAGGTCATATATGGGGATGAGGACGCCAATGCCAAGGAGGTCCGGCAGGCCGAAGCTGAAGACGCAATCGCGATGGCGAGCGGATTCGTAGGGGCTGTCAGGAAGATATTGGGGGATTAACGCTGCGAGCTATCTTTATAAAACTTCCAAGCGCATTAAGCCCATGGCGGAAACAGCCCCAGGCGAGATGCCCATCCTGAGAAAGAACAGGACGAGCACCGGTATAGCTGATTTGGACATAATACTTGAAGGCGGATACCCCAGCCCAGGCAACATACTGGTGGTGGGGCCAGGCGGAACCGAGAAGGCGGCGTTCGCCTATCATTTCGCAGCATCCGCAGGGCCGAATGAGAACGCATACATCATATGCGCCACCACGTCCCCTGCCAACATAATCAGCAAGGCAGCCACCATGGGCATAGACCTATCGAGGGTCTTTTTCATAGACTGCTACAGCACCACCCTGGGCAGCGGGGAAGTGAAAGCCACTGACAGGATAAGGGTCGTGCCAGGCCCTTCTGCGCTGAACGATGTCTCGCTCATGCTGAACGATGCGATAAAGGAGAGCACAGGCAAGAATATGCGGGTGGTGTTCGACACGCTCTCCACGTTCGTGCTCTACAACCCCAAGGACTCCATAAGGAAGTTCCTCAGCGTGATAGAGGGCAGGCTGACCAGCGTCGGGGCCACAACGCTCTACCTGGTGGATGAAGGCGTCCATGACAAGCAGCTGCTCAGCCTCCTGGAGCACGGGATGGACGGCATATACACCCTGGCTGACAGGGGCGGCAAATTCGTGCTCATGGTGCCGGAAGTGGAGATGGAGATACCCATAAGGGTGGGTCCTTCGGGAATAACTATAGTTTAATAGGTCCGGACGTCCAGACCACCGATCTTGCTAAAATGCTTCTCGTTCCGGGTCACCAGCACGGATATACCGTTGACCAGGCAGGCTCCGGCAATGAGATAATCCGGCCCATCTATTTCTATGCCTTTTTTCCTCAGCTCAGCATATATTAAGGCCGCTTTTTCAGATGCTTCCAGGTTTATATCAAGGATATGCAGGTTGCTGACCAGCGTCCTGAGGGCTTCGGCGTATTTCTCCCGGCCTTTGGGCAGGAGATAGATGCCCCTGAGCAGCTCATATGTGTTGATCGTGGTGGTGTAGATGACGCTTTCTTTCTTCAGTTCCCCTATCTGGCGGATGGCACGCACATCGCCCTTGAGGATATCTATCAGGACTGTGGTGTCCAGCAGGATCTTCAGAACGCCTCACCTTTCCATTTCTGCTTTCTGGCCCTTGAGGCCTCTTTTTCTATCGCTTCCAGAGCTTCGTCATGGCCGCTGAGCAGGCCGTAGCACCTGCTGATGTCCTTCTCTTCCATGAAGCCCCTTATGACGTCTGAGAAGCTCTGGTCGCCCCGTTTCAGCCGCTTCAGCATGGCATAGACGTCCTGGGTTATGGATATGTTCATGCTACTCATATGAGTATATGTACTCATATCAGTTTATAAAGCCTGCCGCTCCTGGGCGGAAGGGAAAGAATAAAAGAGTTGACGGCGGAAACGGATTGTGTGTTGCATGGTAAATTTGATTTACCATGGCTGAAAAATTTCGCGAAAATTTTTCAACGAGGCGGGAACGATGTCTGCTGAACTTGAAGCAATCATGAATGAAATGAAGGGGAAGGGGATAGGCGGTGCGGTGGTCAGCTCGGATGGAGTGGTGGTCCATTCCACCATAGCCATGAACGACCCGACATCAGGACTGATAGCCTCGGTCTCCAACATCTCTGACGCCCTGATGAAGAAGATGGGCGACCAGCACAAGGAGATAGAGATATCCTTCGGAGGTCTCATCGTGGTGCTGGTGCCGATAAAGGGTTATGTCTTCTGCGGCATGGTGAAGGACCGCGAGGAGAAGAAGACGGTCCTGGAATACGCGCAGAAGGCCCGGGCTTATCTGTAGGTTCTGAAACGATATTTGGATTTGGTGCTTTCGTGGGTGGAATCCGATATCATGTTATTTTAGAAAAACAAGAGACCGGATATACCGCATACGTTCCTGAATTGCCTGGCTGCGTATCACAGGGAGAAAACAAAAAAGAAACGCTCACGAACATAAATGAAGCGTTATCGCTTTACATCGCGGAGTTAGGAGCATATGGGCGAAATGAGAAAAGACATCGAAGACCTGGAGCAGGCGATAAAAGAGCTTAAATCGGGCAGGACGATTCCGCTCGAGGCTGTTTGATATGGACTACGAAAGGCTCCTTTCCAGATACCCCTATGCTGAGCTGAGGATAGAGCGCAGCATGGAATCCTTCGTGAGCATCAAAGACGAAGAGGTCAGGCACTCATCCGGCTCTGTGCGCGGCATGAGCGTCAGGGTGCTTGAGGACGGCTCCTGGGGATTCGCGTCAAGCAGCAGGGAAGACAGGATAGAGGAGCTGCTGGAAAGGGCGCAGCGCATGGCAAGGCTTGTGAAAGGCAAGATAAGGATAGCCATGCCCCAGGCAGTGAAGAAGCACGTGAAGGAGAAGATAGACCCTGTTGATGATGACGAGCAGGTGAAGACCCTGCTTGAGGCCTCCAAAAATATGAAGGCCCGGAACATCACGTCACGCACCATAGCATGCACAGACGCTGTGATCCGCGAGGAATTCCACAGCTCGCACGGCACAGAGATACTACAGGAGAGCGGCTATACCTACCTGTCCTGCTCCTGCGTCGCGAAATCAGGCGAGCTCATGCAGAGGGGCTCGGACAGGGCGTGGTCACGGAGCGGGTTCGGGAAGATGGATTCCCTGGAGACCGCTGGAAAATCAAGGGACAAGGCGCTCAGGCTGCTGGACGCTGCCCCGCCTCCGAAAGGGAGATTCATGGTGGTCTTTGACCCTGAGATGACCGGCGTCTTCTCACACGAGGCCGTGGGCCATGCCTGCGAGGCTGATTCCGTGATAGACCGTGAATCCGTTCTTGCCGGAAGGCTTGGACAGGCCATAGGCAATGAGCTTGTCACGATAATAGACGACCCCACAGCGGACGGCTTCGGCAGATACGTCTATGATGACGAGGGAGTGCCTGCGAAGCCGGCTGTCCTTGTGGAGAAAGGGGTGCTGAAGGGCTACATGAACTCCATGGAGACCGCCAAGGCGCTGGGCCTTGAGCCCAATGGCCATGCAAGGGCCGGCGATTACAGCGAAGTGCCCATAGTCAGGATGAGCAACACATATTTCCAGAAAGGGGAGAGCAAGGTGGAAGATGTCTTTGACATGAAGGAAGGCGTCTACCTCAAGGGCATGAAAGGGGGGAGCGTGGACATCTTCTCAGGCGGGTTCATGTTCAAGGCAGAGGAAGCGTACTGGATAAAGGGCGGGGAGAAGGGGAAGGTTATGCGGGATGTCACCATAACCGGCAATATCCTCCAGACGCTGCTGGATGTGGAATGCGTGGGCGATGATTTCGGCACGAGCCCTGGAATGTGCGGCAAGTTCGGGCAGGAGGTGCCTGTGAGCGATGGCGGGCCGCACATCAGAGTGAAGAACGTAGCCATCGGCTAGCTCAACAATGGCATTATTTTACACACGAGACATATGACCAGGTGGCCCGGAACTAAGTCCCGTTGTTATATTTGTTCGTGATTTTTTTCAGGTTTACCAAAAACTCCTCGCAATCCACGAAATAGTTTGGATACGCCTTTTTCAGGTCGGTGCTCGTATCGGCACCGACAAGAACGACGTCGTATTCTTTTTTGCCTCGGTTTTTCTTCTCGGACTCTGCGTAATCTATGATCGCCTCCTGTTCATCATCTTTGGCGTATGGAGTGATGTTGAGTTTCTCTCCGGCGATATCAAGTTCCAGCAGGAAGTATTGGAGCTTGGGGGTTTGTTTGACTTTTTTTTCAAAAACACCTATTGCTTGCATCCAGCCCCGCATTACTTTCACGACGTTCAGTTCAGCTTCCCTTTTCTTGATTTCTAGATACAGCTCTTTTTCATCGGCAGGAGTATCCGGAACTGGCGGGCATCCCTCCATCCTTGCGAACGCGGAGCCGACCAGCCTGAAGAAATCCATCCATTCCTGCTCCCCCTCATTGGATTTAAGCGCTTGGCGGGTAAAAAAACCTACTGTTTCTATAGCCGTTGCCCAGAGGTGCTGTAATTTCGAGCGTATTTGAATTTCCACAAGCAGGCCGTTATACTCTGCTTTTCCCTTATCGCTCACATATCTGTAGATCAAGTGGATGCTCCTATAACCATCGTTTTTGGGGCTCTGGATGTAATCTTTCACCCGTATGAGATTATGCTTCAGATCACTTCGCTGGTAATGCTGCTCATACAGCTTTCTGGCCATTTGGACATTTGATAAAACTGCCCTGCATCCCCCGATATCCTGCATCTGGGAGAGCTTCATTGAAGGTTCCCGCCCACCATAACGCCGTTGTAATTTTTTAATGATGGCAGGAACGCGCTTTAGGCGTTGCACGGTCAATGCATTCGGATCAGTAGCCAATGCCTTCGCTTTTAATCGTATTTTGAAAACGTGCATGGGATAACCGTGGATTGCCCTCCAATTGTCCAAAACATCCAGGGCCCGGTCTATTTGTTCTGGCGTGCTCGTTTCAGCAATCAGGACGTCTCCGGCGTTGTTAACTTCTGCTTTGGAGTATTTGGGTTTTGACCATGCCATGATAGTTAAAGGATGCGAGATTATTTAAACTTAACTTTGCGCGGTAGTCTCTCAGACGTAAGACCAAAGCTTTTGAAAGCAGGCCAGCGATTTTGCGCGGTAGTAGATTGGCCATGCTGGCACACCGGTGTTTATAAGCCGCAACGCCCAATAACTAGCGGGGGATGATGTGGGCGATGCGCTCTTTCTTGTCATAGGTTTCCTTATCGGCATGGCCAGCGGCATCCTTCCTGGCCTGCACCCGAACACCCTCATATCCATATTAGCTTCGCTCGGCCTGGATGACCGGTCCATGGCGCTACTGATAATCTCGCTTTACCCTGCCAGCCTCATATCATCATTCATACCTGCCATATTCTTCGGGATACCTGAAGCCGGCACTGTGCTCGCGACGCTACCTGGCCACAGGATGGTGCTTAAAGGTGAGGGAATGGCTGCGCTGAAGACCGTGCTGCTTTCCTCGCTTCTCGCCGCGCTGCTGGCTGCAGCTCTTTTCGAGTTATCGCTGGATTTCTTCCAGCTTGCCTATGGGATGATGAAGAGCAATATGGGATGGCTGCTGCTTGGCCTGTCGCTGGTGCTGCTGACAAGAGCGAAGAAGCCACACCTCAGCGCAGGCATATTCGTCATCTCGGGGTTGTTGGGACATTATTCTCTGAACAGCGGCATGCGGGACCCGTTCCTTCCGCTTTTCTGCGGGATGTTCGCTCTTGCTGCCATGGCCACGTACGGCAAGAACGAAATCCCGGAGCAGAAGGACGGGAAAATCGGTCTGGGCTTCGTGAGGTTCGCTGTTGTCGGAGTGGTCCTCGGCATGCTGGCGGACCTGATACCTGGGATAGGCTCCCCGTCCCAGGTCGCGACCTTCGCCACCATGATGATGCCCGTGGACACCCTGGGCTATCTGGCTGCCATAAGTGCCATATCGGTCAGCCAGTCCATCTTCTCGCTGTCAACATCCATAGCGATAGACAAATCTCGGGTAGGAGCGACCGCCTGGCTATCCGGGTTCATGGATATCGGCGAGAACGCTGCGCTCCTGCTTCCGCTTTTCATAATCAGCATGGCCCTTGCGGTCCTGGTCGTCTATATGCTTCGGAAACGCATCGCAGGAATCGCTTCAATGGATTTTTCCAGGATGAACATTGTGCTGGCGCTCTATCTTGGCGCGGTGACTTTCGTTTTGGACGGGTTCACGGGGCTGGTCGTGCTGGTTGTGGCGGCTGCGCTTGGCTGGCTGACCATAAGATTAGGGGTTGAAAGGACCGCGCTGATGGGCTCGATAATAGTGCCGACACTGCTGCTGCTTTTCAGGATATTCTTCTAGCCTGCGTATTCGTCCACGCGCCTGATATCCAGTTCTGTTTCGCGCAGCTCCAGCATCGCCTTGAGCAGCTCCTGGGCAGTGCTGACATTGGTTATGCACGGAATCCCGCTGAGAATGCTGGCCCTGCGCATCCTGAAGCCGTCGGTGTTGGCAGCACCGCCGTGCCTGGGGCTGTTTATGACAATGGTGACCAGGCCTGACTCTATGAGTTCCAGGGCATCAGGATGGCCCTGGCCTATCTTCGGTATGGTTATGGCGCCTTCCACTGCACCGACCGTTCCCATGGTCCCGTAGATGCTGAAGCCGAGCTTCTTCAGGAGTCTGGTCAGCTGGGGCATCTCCTTCTTGTCCTCGTCCCTGAGGCTGATGAACGCGCTGTGCTTTTTCCCGTTCTCCAGCCTGATGCCTGCTGCCAGCAATGCTTTGTAATAAGCCATCTCGAAGGATTTGCCCAGGCCCATGGTCTCGCCTGTGCTGCGCATCTCAGGACCCAGCCTGATATCAGTGCCCAGAAGCTTCAGGAACGGGAAGACCACGCTCTTCACAGCGAAATGGGTCACCCTTGGACGGAACCTGGGGAGCTTCTCGCCCAGCATGGCCCTGACCGCGACCTTGGTGAGCGGTATGCCGATGGCCTTGCTTACGAATGGCACGGTCCTGCTGGCCCTGGGGTTGGCCTCCAGGATATAGACCATGCCTTCCTTCACCACGTACTGGATATTCACCAGGCCGACCACGCCGAGGGCCTTGGATATCTTCTCTGTGTAATCCACCAGCTCCTTCTTTTCGGTCTCGGAAAGGCGGATGGAGGGAAGGACGATGTTCGCATCCCCTGAATGCACACCCGCAGGCTCGATATGCTCCATCAGGCCGCCTATGAAGACGTTCTGGCCGTCGCTGACAGCATCCACCTCGCACTCTATGGCATTGTCTATGTACTTGTCTATGAGCACAGGCCGTTTCTGGCTGACCTCCACTGCCTCGTGGATGTATCTCCTCAGCTCCTCATCGCTGCGGACGATCTCCATGGCCCTTCCTGCTATGACATAGCTGGGCCTGACCACCACAGGGTATCCTATGCGCGACGCGGCTTCCAAAGCCTCCTCCTCGGTTGTCGCAGTGCCGTTCTGCGGCTGGAGTATACCTAGTCTGTTGGCCAGCTCCCTGAACCGCTCCCTGTCCTCGGCTATGTCTATGCCATCCACCGGAGTTCCCAGCACCCGGCAGCCTGCATTGTGGAGAGGCTCTGCCAGGTTTATGCTGGTCTGGCCGCCCAGCTGGACTATCACGCCGTCAGGCTTCTCGTTGTCCACTATGTTCAGGACATCCTCTATGGTTAGCGGCTCGAAATAGAGCCTGTCGCTTGAGTCGAAGTCTGTGCTGACGGTCTCTGGGTTGTTGTTCACCATGATGCTTTTGAGGCCCATCTCGCGCAGCGCGAACGCGGCGTGGGAGCAGCAGTAGTCGAATTCTATGCCCTGGCCTATCCTTATGGGGCCTGAGCCCAGAACCATGATTTTCCTGCCTTCAAGCGGCAGCGCCTCGTTCTCATGCTCATATGTGGAATAGTAATATGGGGTGAGCGCTGCGAACTCGCCTGCGCAGGAGTCCACTATCTTGTAGGTCGGCAGGACGCCCATGGATTTCCTCAGCTGGCGGACCGTCCCCTCGTCGCTCTTGGTGAAGGAGGCTATCTGGGCGTCTGAGAAGCCTGAGCGTTTCGCTTCAAGCATGAGCTCCTTTGCCATCGTTTCCGTGGCAATCCTTTTCTCCAGCTTCACCATGTCATCCAGGCGCCTGAGGAACCAGCGGTTTATCTTTGTCCTGTTGTGGAGCTCCTCTATGCTGCGGCCCCTGCGGAGGGCTTCCAGCAATGCGAATATGCGCAGGTCGGTGGGCGGGAACAGATGCTCGTCAGGCTCTATGGACTTCGGTATCTTCGTCTCCAGGCTCCGGATGGCCTTGTTCAATGATTCCTGGAATGTCCTGCCTATGGCCATGACCTCTCCGGTGCTCTTCATCTGGGTGCCTATGATCCTGGACGTCTTCGGGAACTTGTCAAAGGGCCAGCGTGGGATTTTCACGACCACATAATCCAGGGCAGGCTCGAACGCGGCTGAAGTGCCGGTCATGGCATTGCGTATCTTCGGGAGGCTATGGCCCAAGGCGATTTTAGTCGCGACGCGGGCGATGGGATAGCCAGTGGCCTTGGAGGCAAGGGCAGATGAGCGTGAGAGGCGCGGATTCACCTCTATGACTACGAATTCGCCGCTCTCCTGGTTCATGGCGAGCTGGACATTGCACCCGCCCTTTATCCCGATTGCATGCACTATCTTCAATGATGCGTCGCGCAGGACCTGGTGGTCGCGGTCGCTCAGGGTCTGGGACGGAGCGACGACTATGCTCTCACCGGTGTGCACACCCATCGGGTCTATGTTCTCCATGTTGCAGATGATGGCCGCATTGCCAATGGAATCGCGGACCACCTCGTATTCGAACTCGCCCCAGCCGATGACGCTCTTCTCCACCAGTGCTTCACCGGTCGCGCTCAGACGGAAGGCGAGCTCCAGGATTTTCCTGAGCTCCTCCTTGTTATATGCCGTGCCGCCGCCTGTGCCGCCAAGCGTGAATGAGGGGCGGATTATCACAGGATAGCTGATGGTGTTAGCGAACCGTTCGGCGCTCTCAATATCCTTCACGACAGCTCCTGGAAGGATGGGCACGCCTATCTTCTCCATCAGGCGGTTGAAGCTCTCGCGCGATTCTGCCATTTCTATGGCTTCGGCATCTGTGCCCAGGAAGCTGACCTTGTGCTTCTCCAGCACCCCTTTCCGGTGGAGCTCCATTGCTAGGTTGAGGCCGGTCTGGCCGCCCATGGTGGCGATGAGTGCGTCGGGCTTCTCCCTTGCGATTATCGTCTCAAGGACCTCTGCTGTGAGCGGCTCTATGTAGACGATGTCGGCGGTGTCCCTGTCGGTCTGTATGGTGGCAGGATTGGAATTCACCAGGACCACTTCCATGCCTTCCTCGCGCAGGGCCCTGCAGCATTGCGTGCCGGAGTAGTCAAACTCAGCCGACTGACCTATGACTATCGGCCCTGAGCCGATGACAAGGACTTTCTTCGTTTTATCAGTCATTTCTTCTCCTCATGTCTGTGCGCGTGTTTGTGACCAGGCTCGCCTTTCTCTTCGTGTTCATGCCCCTCATGCTCGTGCTCTCCGTGCTCGTGGCTGTGCTTGTGCTCACCTTCGTGCGTATGCTCATGTGTGTGCTCGTGCCCGCCTTCCTCGCCATGCTCGTGTCCTTCATGTTCATGCTCAGGACCTTGCTCCTGGTCGCCTTTCTCAAGGTGCTGCATCAGGCTGAACATGAACCTGGCGCCTTCGAAGAACGACGCCTTGGACAGCTCCTGCCGGGACATCTCCTTGAGCTTCTTCTTCTCAGCAACCCAGAGCTCGCCGAACGCCCTTTCTGTCGTGTCATTCAGGAAGCGCTCGAAGTTCTGGGACATCTGCTCCTGGGAGATGCATATGTGCGTCCGGTCCTTCAGGTTCTCAGGCAGCTGCCCGCCCATCTTCTGGTAGCACTCGTAGCAGATATGCTCTGAACCTGCCCCAGAGGACGGCTCGGCCTTGCACCTGTCGCAGGAGGTGTCATTGCCGCAGAAACTGCACTTCACTTCAGCGCCTGATTCTGTTTTCTTCTCTTCCATGGTATCACATCATCTTCACGAATTCATCGAACAGGAATCTTGTGTCATGCGGGCCTGGCGAGGCTTCAGGGTGGTATTGCACAGAGAATATCGCCTTCCCGTCGTTGCGCATGCCCTCCACGCTATTGTCATTGGCATTCACCTGGGTGAGCTCGAAGCCGTCGGGTATCTTGCCGACCGCGAAGCCATGGTTCTGGGTGGTCACGAAGCTCCTGCCGGTCTTTATGTCCAGGACCGCGTGGTTGGAGCCTCGATGGCCGAACTTCAGCTTGTAGGTGTCTCCGCCGAACGCATGGCCAAGGAGCTGGTGACCGAGGCAGATGCCGAACATGGGTTTGTATCCGCCCAAAGCCCGTATGGTCCTGTGGGCATCCTTGAGTATGGACGGGTCACCAGGGCCGTTGGAGAGCATGATGCCGTCCGGCTCCAGCGCCTTGACTTCATCTGCGGTGCTTTGGCAGGGCAGGAGATGGACCTCGCAGCCCCTTGAGACCAGCTCGCGGATTATGCCTGCCTTGACGCCGTAATCGATGAGGGCGACGCGCTTTTTTCCGCCTTTTCCGAAAACCTGGGGCGTTTTAGTGGTGACTTTCGAGACGAAATCTATGGATGAATAGTCGAACTCGAGCTTTTTGAGGATTTTTTCGTGGTCGATTTCCGAATCCGATGCCACAATGATTGCGGGCATCACCCCCTTGTCGCGGATATGCCGTACGATGAAGCGGGTGTCGATGCCATAGATGCCCGGCACTCCATGCTCTTTGAGGAAAGAGTCGAGCGTTTGCCTCGAGTTCCGGTGTTCAGCATCCTGGCTCAGTTCCCGGATGACGAAGCCGGCCGGATGGATGCCGTCGCTTTCCCGGTCGCTCTCGTTCGTGCCGTAGTTCCCTAAGAGGGGATAGGTCATGAGCAGTATCTGGCCGCCATAGCTCGGGTCTGTGAGCGCTTCCTGGTATCCCATCATGGATGTGTTGAAGACCAGCTCGCCAACCCGCTCGCCTTCGGCACCGAAACCTAGGCCATGGAAGACCGTACCGTCACCTAGTGTCAACACCGCTTTCATCATCACACATCCGAAGTCATTTCCTGATGAGCTCTATCATGAGGGCCATCTGCGCCCACATCCTGTTCTCTGCCTGGACGAAGGCCAGCGAGCGCTCCCCACGGAGCGCGTATGCGTCTATCTCATATCCTATATGAGCAGGCATGTCATGCATGGAGAAAGCCTGCGGACCTGCCTTCTCCAGCAATGCCTTGTTGAGCTGGTATGGCATGAACAGCTTCTCGCGGCGGGTTTTTTCCTTAGCGAATTTCGGGTCGTTGAAGAACTCCATGTTCACCCATGTGTCTGTGTATAGTATGTCGGCTCCTTCCACCGCCTCGCTTACGTCGTGCGTCTCGTGATAGTTAGGCATGGCCTTGAGCTGCTGGAGCTGTTCCTGGTCTATGCTGTCAGGATCCCTTTCAGGGACGCATAATGTGAAATCCGCTCCTGTCCTGGCACATGCCACAGAAAGCGAGTTGCTGACGTTGTTGGCGATACCGAGATAGACGACCTTGACGCCCTTCAGCTTGCCCATCTTCTCCTGTATGGTCATGGCATCGGCCAGGGCCTGGCAGGGGTGGTACTTCTCGCACAGCCCGTTTATCACAGGCACGCGTGATGCTTTGGCGAACTCTGCCACAGTGGCATGCTTGAGCGGCCTCACCATGATGGCATCCGCATAGCCTGATATGACCTTGGCCTCGTCCTGCACGCCGCCGAGGGCCAGCTGGGTGGTCCGCCAGTCCACGAATATCCCATGGCCGCCGAGCTTGGTCATGCCGGTCTCGAAAGAGAGCCGGGTGCGCGTGGAAGACTTCTGGAAAATCATCGCCAGGGTCTTTTGCTGGAGCGCATTGGCGTACTTGTCAGGGCGCTTCTTGATGTCAAGCCCGCGGTCCACGATGGACTTTATCCATTTCCCGTCGTATTCCTTCAGTGACAGCACATGCATTTCTACCGCCTCTCATCTAAACTAACGGTTTTTCTAAGGACTAGGAAGACCTATCCCAGCGATTGTTTATAACTGTTTGTCTTGCCGCCCATGCTATATTATATAAAGATATCCTGAGGAGGGCATTTGGTGCTCATTATGGCTGATGTTGCTGAAAAAGCTGTAGGCGTGGCCGCGAGGGCGGGAGGCCTCAAGGAATTGATTCTTGGTATTCTGCTCGGTGCGTTTGTGCTCTTCCTGCTGTTCTACTTCGTGGGACCGCAGTGCTGCGCAGACACAGATGGAGTGAAGGGCTTCTTCGAGAAGTCAACCTCTGAGAAGAATGAGACATCCATCATAAGGACTTCTGACGGCAGCCTGCTGGCTCTCCGTCCCAGCGAGCCTGGAGAAAGGACGACTTACACTGATGAAACCGGCAAGAGCAGGAGTATCATATGCCACAACGCGCTTTACTGCGTGGAGGAATGCCCTGGCTGCGAGAATGAGACCTGCGACGGCGAATGCGTCCAGGAGAACGATAGATGCGGCTATGGGGCTAGCACGCTCACGGCGCTGTCAGCGAACGCACCATTCTACGGCAAATGCTGCGAAGGCATGGCATGCCTGGACGGCTACTGCAAGAGGGACCAGTGCGTGGAGGACGGCAGGTTCTGCGAATATGGGCCGACCAAGATTTCCACCATGCTCGTCAACCACCCGGCATATTACGGCGACTGCTGCGGCAACTCGCAGTGCATAGACGGCTACTGCACACCGCCAGAAGAGGAGTGCAACCCTGAAGGCGAAACCTGCGGATACGGTCAGACCACGGTTTCGGCCCTGGTGCCGTCCAACGCCACGTTCCTGGGCACATGCTGCGGGGACCTGGCATGCATAAACGGCCAGTGCGCCAAAAGGACAGAGGAATGCAACGACAAGGGAGAGTTCTGCGGATATGGACCGACCACTTATACCAACTACCAGACGCCGACCTATTACGGCGACTGCTGCGCTGATTACCAGTGCCTGAACGGCTACTGCACACCGCCAGCCCAGACCTGTGTGAAGACAGCAGGGACCTGCGGATATGGCCAGCAATACGCGACCACCGCGGCTCCGGCAGGCGCCACCTATTACGGCACATGCTGCGACGGCGACACCTGCGTCAACGGCAAATGCACCCCTGAGAGCGGATGCAGCGAGCAGGGCCAGACCTGCGCGGTTGGCCAGATAGCGTGCTGCGAGGGCCTCATGTGCGAGAACGGCAAATGCGTGACGCAGTGCATGGAGACAGGTGACAAGTGCAATTACGACAATGACTGCTGCGAGGGCTACTGCAGCGAAGGCTACTGCAGCACCCAGTGCATGGAGAAGGCCGGCGCATCCTGCTGGCCAGGCGGAAGGGAGTGCTGCGAAGGCATGACCTGCACCAATGGCAGATGCGTTGTGCCCTGCACCAAGGACGGAGAGAAATGCAGCAAGGACAGCGACTGCTGCAGCGACACGTGCCTGGACGGCTATTGCAGCGAAGGCCAGACCTGCCAGACTTCGGGCCAGTGCACGGACAGCTCTGAGTGCTGCGAAGGCTATTACTGCAGCGACAACAGGGTCTGCACCAGGCAACCTGGCCAGACCAGCGGCTGCACGGACAGTGATGGGTCGGACTACTACACGGCCGGATATACGACTGGCTACTATGAAGAAATCTATGGGACCTATGACGACTACTGCTCTGACCAGTCGCACGTGGTGGAATACACCTGCGCCGCCACCGCCAACGTGATATCGGCCCAGACTGTCACGTGCAAGATGGGGTGCTCATCAGGCGCCTGCAACACGTAATAGCCTTTCTTTCATTTTTTCCTTTGTTCTTCTTACGGCGCCAGCCTTGCATTTAAATATGTTTGTAAATAATATCCATCCTGCCAATTCTACAGAGGTATGATCATGACAAAGGTAAGAATCAAGCTCAGCGGAGAGGACCCTGCGGCCCTCGACAACGTGGTTTCCCAGATAAAGAACCTGTCCGACACGCTCAGCATGAGGTTCATCGGACCGGTCAGGCTCCCCAGGAGGAAGATGGAGATATCCTGCAGGCGGACGCCCTGCGGAGACGGAACCGACACCTACGAGCACTGGGAGAAGCGCGTCTTCAAGAGGCTCTGCGACGTGGAAGGCGACGAGAAGATGATAAAGCAGATCCTCAGGATAAAGGTGCCGACCAACGTCTTCGTCAAGATAAACCTCAGCTGATTTTTAGTTGGAACACAGACCGGCTTGCGTGGCCTTGGTAGATTGGCGACCACGCATATCTTTGTTTGACGGAGAGAAGCTACGTATATAATTAGAAAGAGAACATGTAAGTATAACCCATATGCGGTTCTTATTCGACGAGATGCTCAAGCGCACCGCATCCTGGTGCCGCATATTCGGTCTGGATGTGGAGTTCCTGTCAGGCAAGACAGACAGCGAACTGCTCGATTACGCAAAAACCAACAAACTCGTTTTCGTCACCCGCGATGTCGAGCTCGCCACGCGCTGCCGGAAGCGAGGCGTGGATGTTGTTTTTGTAGCGAACGACGACCGCGAGGAGCAGATAGCGCAGATAATCAAGGAAAGCGGGGCAGAGCTTACGTTTCCGGAGAACACGAGATGCCCGGACTGCAACGGCATGCTGGTTGTTGTTGACGGGGCGAACGTGAAGGACGATGTGCCTGAGAAGGTCGCTGAGCGCGAGACAAGGTTCTGGCGATGCGTGGCGTGCAAAAAAGTCTATTGGGAAGGCGGCCACTGGAAGAATATAACCCGGGTGCATGGGAAGGTGAAGGAGCTGCTCGCCAGGATGCAGGCGCCATGACCATGAAATAGGTATAAAAAAGCGATTGTTGATTATTCTAGAATACGATTTGTATAATATCATCAACTCAGGTGCATTTATGGGTGCTAAACCGAGAAAATGGAAATCTGCTCGAACTTCGTTCGAGTCCTTCCATTTTCTGTGAGGAGTTCACGAGGTAATGTTATGGGTGCTAAACCGAGAAAATGGAAGAAGAAGAACCGCATGCGCTGGAAATGGGTCAAGAAGAAGCGCAAAAGGCTCAAGAGGAAGATGAAAAGAAGGGTAGGCGAGCTGTAACCGGGCGCAAGCCCGCGTTCTCTGGCCGCGCATTTCCTATCAGTCCGCTCTTTTCAACACAATTTTAAACCTTTTTACACAGATATACTTCTTATGGGAACAGGTAAACTCTTTGATTTCAACATCGCTTATGCCAAAATGCACGGCAGGCAGCCTTCACCCCCTCCACCGAATACCAGCAGGGAATTCTGGTCCAAGGTTGATTGCGTGCTCTGTGAGGGCAGGGTACTGGGAGAGATCAACCTTGAGGCAGACAAGCGGGAGCACAGGATCCTGAAAAACGTCGCGTCCGGGGATTCCTTGCTGATCAAGGCGGCAAGGTCCTCGTTCGAGATAGTGTTCGCAGGGGTGGATGAGACGGACCGCCTAGAATGCATGGTTTTCAACAGCGGCTGCTACAACGGCACCTTCCACCTGAGGACTGGCGAGTCCTCGAAGGCATGCGGCGGCACGCTGATGGAGTTCACCCTGTTCTCGGTAACGGTGGAGAGGGGGCCGGTCCAGGGAGACGAAGCGATGGCGAACGTGCTGGTGCAGGTCAAGCTCGAAGACCTGGAATGCGCGGGAAGGTTCGCTGTCCCTGGCCTGCGGCTCGTGCTGTCTTGGTGAATAATTCCTTTAAATGAGTGTGGTTTTTGCCCATTTCAGACAAAATAGTCTATTCAAGAAATTGGCAGCGGTAGTCATAAGCCGCTGGGTTGCTTGCAAAAGCATCCCTATCGTTGCAAGTACTCCTC
>JACCLH010000042.1 GCA_013425375.1 Microcaldota archaeon
ACCTGCGGATAGATCACCTCCAAATTTTACTGAAGTCACATTCAGGGAATTATGGATGCAGTGTGCGAGTACGTGACGCAGAAGTGCGTCTGATTGCCAGATCAACTCTAAATGAAGCGTGAGTCTTCTATTTTTATGAAAGGATTAGCGTGAGCGCTGTCCGGGGGATAATGGTTAAAAATGGTATTATATAATTGATTATGGGGTGGTAGTCTGGTTAACGAGGAACTCGTCCAACGCTTGAATAACCGGTGGACCTGCGAATGGGGGGAAGCAATAAACCAATTGGGTAAACTGGCGCCGGGGGAAGCGATTGAGGTCGTATTCACCGCGCTCAAGGTGCCTTTGATGGGCACACGACCGCATGTCATCGCGCTGGCAGTCATCGGGGCCAATGATTTCTCGCTCTTGTTGGGGTCCCTCAACCACCGCAATAAGGTCGTCCGTGAATGCGCAGCCGGTTCGCTTCGGCTGCTTGCTGGCCAAACCACCGGCGATAGGATGGAATTCAAAAGCGCAAGAACAATCGACGAATTCTGTGCCAAAATCGCCGGATTCTCACGCGAGCCGAAAAACCGCCGGCATGTGAAATTCCTGGATGGCCTGCTGGAAAGCCTTCAGCGACAGAGGGATATGATGCGCTCGCCCCGCGACTCGTTCCTTGACGACAGGCCGAAACCTCCCAAGAGGAAAGCGCCAGAAAGGGATGCTATTCCGCCTATGAACCCGAAGAGGCTGCGCCACTGATTTTGATTGAAGAGGCAGGATTAGCGTGAGCCAGGCCAAAAAGGAAAGAAGAAAAAGGATAGCAACCCTGTTTTTAGCAACCCAGTTTTGGGTAACCGCCCAGTTTTTTGTGAAACTTTTTTCCTAAAAAAGTTTCAGATGAGCAGCTCGACATTCGGGTCGCTGAGCATACGATAGACGCTCATGTGGGACACGCCGACCAGATCCGCGACCTGCCTCATGGAGAGCTTCTCCACGAAGTACAGCCTCATGACCTCGGTCAGCCTCTGCTCGCTGAATCCGCTCTTCGGCCTGCCCCGCCGGCGCCTTGGCGCCACGGCGAAAGCCGCTTCCTGCTTATCCCCTAATCCGCCGCTATACCGCAGTACCTGCGCAGCGGCATCCAAATCAACCACTTTTATCACCGATATTATATTGGGCCTCAGGGGCAAAGCCCCAGGGCCGGACCGAAGGCGCATCATCACCGGCATGAGCCGGCAATCACGCGCTTTATGGCAGCCATCAGGGAGATGGCGATGAATCTAGTCCGCTTTTTTCCAAGCGCAGGAGTTTCGGGAGTCACGGCCTTTCGGCCCCCTTTCCTCCTACAATTCTTTCTGTCCCAGCGGGACAGTGGTGTAGCAACCGTGCCTGATACAATTAGACATCTGCGTCTTGCCCTTCATCGCGGTTTTTTCCATGTTGCTACACCCCCTTTATTTGTTATGTTGATATCTGCGCATTAACTTATTTATAAATCTTTGTACCAAAAGTAGTTCAGGTGTTCAGCTTGGTTGAGAAAAAGAAGGAAGAGAAGATTGTCATAACCCCGGAACTGCGTAAGACCTGGATACGCGTCAGGAGCGCCTGGGGCATGAGCTTCGAGGCGTTCAACAGCACCGTATCCATGCTGGACAAAAAGCATGCAGAGGGGCTCTACGACCTTGTCAGGCACTCCCTGTTCAAGGACAACTATGCCGAGATCCTCAGGGGCAATCCTGAACTCCGCGAGGTCCTTAAGAATGAAGAGGACCGGCTCTGCATGCACGACATCTACGAAATCCTGTCCTGGAAGCTGGGCAAGAGCGAGCCTCTCCCCAAGGAGATACGGGCACGGGAGGCCATGAAGGGTCCTATCGGACGGGCCTCCCCAGAACTGCGGTTCTGAGCTTATTTTCATGCATTTCCACCTTACGACACAACCTTTATAAACACTTCTAACCATATATAACTACACATAAACACATGGTGACACTATGGCTGTTAGAACTGAAGAAGCAAGGGTAAAGGTGTATCGCAATCTGGACGAGATAGCGAAGAAATACCACTTCGCACCTCTTGACGAAGGGCTCAATGGGAAGCCGCTGCGCAAGAACCTTATGCTGATGACGCTGACTCATCTTCTTGATAAGAACTGCCTACTCGTCGGCGAACCAGGGTGGGGAAAGACCACAGGCGCCAAGATTATCGTCGCCAAGCTGTCCGGCCTGCCCAAAGACCTCTACGACTCAGTGGAGATCCGCGGCAATCCGCAGAAATACGAGGAGAAGCTGGTCGGAAGACCTGATTACGGACAGCTGGCCCAGGGCAAAGAAGCAGTGGTCTGGCAGGCCACTTTCGGTGTTGACGACATTATCATTGACGAGGGCAACCGCCTGCCTTACGATTCCCAGGATGTCATCCTCCAGGGTGTGGACACAGGCTTGTGGATATACCTGAACCGCGTGCTTTATGAGGGAAAGAAGCCGATGTTCATGACTCTTAACGAAAGGACAGGTTATCACCAGAACGGCCTCCTCCCTGCCCTGAAAGACAGGATGGACATAGTCATAGAGCAGAAGTACTGGCGCACAGGGGACGCATTCGACTTCGATGAGGCCAAAAGACGCGTAGAAACAGAGCTCTGCAGGCATGATTACACCCAGGTCGCGCTGGATGCGCTCGCCAAGGGCTATGAGCCTTACAAGAAAGCGCTGGCGAAAAGGCCTGTGAACGGCCACATCACCGCAGAAGAGAAAACGGCGGTCCGGCAGGATATGCTCTCGCTTGAGCTGGATAACGATGCCATGCTGTTCATACAGGCTTTCATGGCAGAGATAAACTATTCGGAGCAGTACGGCTGCAAGAGGTCCGGCGACCCGTCGAGCCCTGACACCCATGACAAGCATTATGCAGGCGTCAGCGTGAAGAACAGCTTCAGCCCGAGAAGCGCGATGGCTGTCACGGACTATGCCAAGGCACTGGCCTGGTTCCTCCAGGACCGCGTGGTCGGCTTAGACCACGTCAGGTATGTGCTCCCGCATGTCTTCGCGCACAAGGCAGAGTTCACAGATGAATACAAGAACACCCACGGCGGTGACAGGCGCAAGGACAATGAGATCCTCCACCTGGCCAATACGCTGGTGACAGAGGTCGCGAAGAGATATTCCGACACCATCCAGCCCATGAAGAACGTCATAGCAAGGGTGCGCAAGCAGGACCTGACCCCGGAGGAGCGGAAAGCCAAAAAGCTCAAGCTATCGGATGGTACCCC
>JACCLH010000049.1 GCA_013425375.1 Microcaldota archaeon
ATCCAGCTGTTGAAATCAATAAAACAGAAATCAGAATTGCTGAAGATGAATCCCACCTACGGAGACAAAGTCGCTCACAACCTGATTCCAAAAACACTGAATGTTTCAAATTTGTTCCGCGTCGAATTGACCGGATACTGGAGGATGCTTTATACCCTTGACGGTAACCAAATCGAGATTGTAGCATTTATCCTTTACTTGGTTGACCATCCTACTTACGACAAATTATTCGGCTACCGGAAAAAATGACAATCAATGGTTCTGGAGTATCTTCCCCTACACTTGTTCTTTTTAGGAAAAAGATTTTAGAACCCTAATCCCAGGTAGTGGATGAGCAGCACCAGCAGGACTCCGCTCAGTCCGCCGATAGCGACGACTCCTATGGAGAATATGTTGATGGGTATTCCAAGGCCCAGGGCATCCAGGACAAGGAATATGGCGATGCCCAGGACCGAGTTCGCCACCACATACGCGGGGTTTTTCAGGAATCTCCATAGCAGATAAAGCAGGAAAAGCGCGGTCAATACCGCGCCTATCTCAGCAAGCAAAACCATATCATGCACATCCGGGAGAAAAGCCGCCCCAACCAATCCTGGTCATTCAGTCGTCTTGCCGTCGTATTCCTCGGGCATCGCCTCAGCGTCCTTCTTTGTGTGGCGGACTGTCTTGTCTATGTGCTCTGGGGGCGAGTAAATCGTATACAACCTCAAATCCGTCTTCTTGGAGGTGTTCACCACATTGTGCATGGCTCCGGCAGGTACGATCACACCGTCGCCGTCCTTGACATTGTGCTCCACGCCGTCTATGACCACTTTCCCTTCGCCCTCATCGAACCTGAAGAACTGGTCTATATGTTCATGAACCTCTGAACCGATCTCTTCACCTGGCCTGAGGCTCATCAGAACGAGCTGGCTGTGCTTTCCGGTGTACAGCACGCGGCGGAAGTCAGAATTCTTCTTGGTCCCCTGTTCAAGCTTTACGACGTATCCTTTCATAGCGATCACTCTTATTTACGCATCCGCATCCATATTTTTATTATATGCTATTCTCCTGCCAGAAAAAGCAAATCTCTTAAATCCTACATGAGTATTCACATCAAGTGACTATTATGTTTGAAGGAAACAAGAGCTGCACACTCTGCAAGACGGAACTCGGCGAGAATGAGAAGAACTTCGGCGTCAGCCTCTTGGGCTGCACATATATCTACTGCGACAAATGCTTCAAGACCAAGAAGGACGATATAAAGAAGATGCTCCACGACGATAACGGATTAGGCCATAATCGTCTGCTCAGCTAGCATCCTTTTCAGCCTTCAGGCACCAGCGTCACATTGTAATCCCTGCGCTGGAGGTTCGTGAACTCATATATCACTTTATGGGCGCAGAGGCAGCTCGTCACGGCCTCGCCGGTCGTTATCCGGTACTTCAGGACAAGGTCGTTCCCCTGCAGCATATAGCTCCCTGTGATGTTCGCCCCGCCGCAGTAAGTCTTGACAAAGCCTTCGGCCACGAATGTCCCGTCATCCTCCCATCTATCATCCAGCATGCCGGCCGCAGGCTTTGCATAGGGGTCCATGTCCTGGTCGCAGGGTGCAGTGGAGAATCTCAGCTCAGGCTGGCTGACGCATCCTGGGAAAACAAGCATTAGGATGATAATCAAAGCTGCAATCGTTTTTCGCATGCCAGCACATCCGCGCCCATTAAATCGTGCCTTTCAGAGATAGCCCCAGGTGTTGAGCCTGTCGCTGTCCTCGCTCCACCGCACCCCTATATCGGTCCGGTAGAACATGTTGGGGATTATGATATTCCTCACGCGGTTGTAGGTTACCTTCCTGGCTTCCTCCATTGTCGTGCCAGAACCCGTGATAATCAGCGCATAGCCGCTGTTGCCGGCCAGCCTCCAGTCGTTCTCCACCATCTTCACGTCGCCAGGATGCACGCCTTCATAGTTCGGCTTCTTGAAGATTATCGATGCATCCTCTGAATATCTCCTGAAGGAGGCGGGGTCATCGAACGGGAACGGCGGCACGGCGATCACGACGCCCACCTCGAAGGCCCTCTTTGTCCTGAACTCGGGCGTCTCCTTTTTCGCGATCCCATACAGGAATGTGCCCCATTCGCTCAGCACGCCCTCCATGGCTATGCTGATGTGCGGGTAGCCGAACCTTGTGGTGAACTCCAAAGGATAGATGCCGCGCGAGTTGACGATGCAGTTTATGTCGATGTAGCCGACATAGCCTGACGTTGCGAGCTTGTCCTTCGTCTTGGCGAGGGTGGCATCGAATATGGGGCTGCGGTTCGTAAAGTACATGACGGTGCCCATCTCGCCTGTACTGGGCCCCAGGTCTCCGGGGAACATCTTCTTGTGCTCGAAATTCACGTTGATGGGGTAGATGAACTCCTCGCCGTTGAAGAATGCGCCGACAGCCACCTCCACCCCTGAGACGTATTTCTGTATCTGGAATATCTTTATCTTCTTGCCCCAGTTCTTCTTGTACCGTTCAAGCATCTCTATTATGTCGTCGCCGTCCTCTTCCTGGCCCACGAAAAGCAGCTCCTTCTCGTTCTGGGCAAGGCCGCTCGGCTTTATCACGTACCTGTCAGGATTCTTCTTGATGAAATCTATGGCCTCATCGAAATTGGTGTAGTTCCATCTCGGGATTATGGTTATGCCGGCCGCCTTCATCTCTGCCTGACCGAATTCGCGGTCCATCTCCAGCCTGTCGGTGTATATGCTGCCTCCGACCACCGCCTTGCCGGTCTTTCTCAGCTGCTCTGCCTCCTCGCCGAAGCCTATGTCGTCGAAGACTATGATGTCCGCCCAATCCACATACTCCCGCCAGCTGTCCACCTTGTCGACCAATCCGTCGCAGACATCCCTCTGCTCCCTCTCATCTATGTAATACCTGACATCATGCCCCTCTTTCTTTACCTCCCATGCGAGATCTCCGATAAGGGCCTCAAGGGAGACGAAGAGGAACTTCAGCTTAGGCTTAGGCTGGACAACATTGTTCATACTCATATTTCTGCATAAACATTTATTTGTGTTTTCGTATTTTGCGGAGCTGGTTTGCGATTATTTGGTCAAAAATGGGCCTTTGTGTGGGAGGAAATAGATTTTTATAGGTGCCGCTTCATAAAGCCTCCTGCATGGTGGGTGGTATAAAAGGTCTAGCCCGAAGGCCCTTCGATGGCCATACAAGGACCGGCACCAGGCACTCCTATATAGTAGAGGAGCTCAGGCGCCGGGGGTGCAGGCCCCAGGTTGACCGCTACGGCAACATCTGGGTGGAAAAGGGCTCTGGCAAGCGCACAGTGCTGTTCTCGTCCCACCTCGATGTGGACCCCCGAATCAGGCGCGTGTCATTCCGCTCCGGAAGCGAGGGGGAGAGGAAGGTCCTGAGCGGAGTGCTGGACAATGCCATCGGATGCTATATCAACCTGCTCCTGGCCGAGAAAGGGCCGAAGAGCGGCAAGGCGATATACATATTCACGGCCTCAGAGGAGGCTGAGAAGCGCAATCCCAGGCGTTTCGCCAAGAGCGCCAGGGAGATAGTCAAGGAGCTGAAGAGAAAGCGGATAAAGCCTGATTTCTGCGTCGCCATAGACGTCACATATCCCAAGCTCCTCCATCCCCAGGATAAGATGGACTGGGGGAGGAAGTATGACGAGCTCTTCGATAGCGGAGACAATACGCATTGCTACCTGGACGGCTTCTCACGACCGGTCTCCAGGCGCCTGGGCATACACTTCGTGAAGCGCTTCAGGGACCATAAGGTGGCTACCAGGGACTTCCACGGCCACGACGAGGCCTTTGTCTATGACAAGATGGCGCCTTCCTTCGCCTTCGGGCCTGTGGTCTATGGCCATTTCGACAAGCCTGACCAGAAGATGCCCCTGGCGCACCTCAGGACGGCAATACGATTTCTAAGACATGTCTGACCATATTTTCCACCAAATACATAGGTTTATTAAGTCCGAGAGCCATAATCCATACAGATAGTCTAGTTCTCTAGAACAAAGCTATCAATAGTGTCTTGGCTGAATTAGGAGCCAGGGCAGATAAAAAAATAGGTGAAATTGAATGGGATATGAAGGTGGCGACAGGCCTATGTTCGATGCAGTGTGCTCGAAATGCGGTCAGCCGTGTCAAGTTCCCTTTAAACCGTCCGAAGGAAGGCCGGTTTACTGCAGGAACTGCTACAAACCGAAACCGAGATTCTAGATCTAAGCTTTTACGCTTCTGGAATTCTTGAATTAAATCTTTGATTTTTTTTCTATTTATTTTGTATCGGAAATCTTATCAGATTTCCGGAGACCTCCGGTCTCCATCTGTCCGGGAGCTGCGCTCCCGAACATCCGCTGCGCACAAAATTTTTGCAAATTTTATGCCTCTCTGATTATCTCCTCTACTGTCTTAGTCCTCGCTATCCTGTCCCTCATGGCCGCAGCCCGGGGCAGTCCTCTCGTGAAATTCAGCGCCTTCATCTTGACAGCCGTGGCATCCGGCTTTCCGAGATACCTCTCCTGGAGCGATATGTACTCATCCAGCAGGGCGAACCGTTCCTCTGCCGTCCCAGGTCTTTTATCCTGGAAAACCATCGGATTCGTCATGGCCGCCCGCCCGATCATGAACCCGTCGCAATAACCCCGATCAACAAAACCGTTCCCGGCGTCCGCGTCCTTCACGTCGCCATTGCCTATCACCGGCACACTCGCGCGCGTTTTGAGCTCTTTTATCATCTCCCAGTCTGCTTTCCCGGAATATCCCTGCTCGGCTGTCCTTCCGTGGATTATGATGAAATCCGCGCCGGCCTCCTCCACCATCCTGCATATGCGTGCAGTCCCCTCCAGCCCGTCCTTTATCCGTATCTTCACCGAGACAGGCACATCGCTCTTCGCAGTCGCCCGCTTCACGGCACCTACCGCCTCGGCTATCTTTTCAGGCTTTTCCAGCAAAGCGCTCCCGCCGCCGCTCTCCACGGTCCTGATGGAAGGGCATCCGCAATTGATGTTCAGCCACGAGACGAATCCTTTCGCATCCATTATCATGCCTGCGGCCCTGGCTATGGCCTCAGCGCTGTCTCCGACCAGCTGCACGCCCAGATCCCTCTCGTCAGGATGCGCATCCACCATGGCCAGTTTCGCAGGATCCCGGGCTATCGCTGTGGCGTTCACCAAAGGCACGCAGGCGCTCTCAGCCCCGTGCTTCTGGCAAAGCAGCCTGAAGGCCAGGTCAGAATAATCATGTATCGGCGCCAGGAAACTTCCCCAAAGCATACGCTAATCACTGGCTGTTAGGATTTTTATAAGAATAAGAAAAAAGGGCACTCACCCAGAGATGGCAGTAGCCAGGGGGTGCTGCCTATAGAACGGAGCTTTCCTGGTCTCCGGATAGAGCCAGCGATAGTCAGGTTCCAGGAAATGCGGCCCTACAGAAAGGATCTCCACACTAAGCCTGTCTCCTCTTCCTTCTCCGGTCTCCATACCTGCTTCACCCCCCGCAATTCCCCCATTACCCCGCAAACCAGCGGGACCATCTTTACCCCACCAGTCTCTTCCATTCCACTCCCCTCCTCATAGTTATTATGCACTATGAAATATATATATCTTTTCTTTTATTTTATGTAAAAAATGACATCATTTTTATAATTTTAATGTGAATATCCACTCAATAAAAAGGTTTTGCGGGATAAAAGTCACGTTTGTAGCATTTCATACCACAACCGCTAACAACTAGCTGCAACGACCGAAAGCATTTTAATGGTTAGACGGCTCTCTAATGCGGGAGTACTATCGACAAACGAGAGGTGAATGCAATGGAAGGTACACCACCAGAGGAACCACACAGTGAAGGGCAGATACCAGAGGAGGCGCGCCCGGAGATAGCGGCGCCAGAAGAGATCGTGGCACGCGAACCAAAGCACCGCACCCGCGAAGACAACACGGTCTTCGTCGGCAAGAAAGGCACCATGGGCTATGTGCTGGCCGTCGTGACCCAGTTCAACAACGGCGCGAGCGAAGTCAACATCAAGGCGCGGGGAAAGCTCATCTCAAGGGCAGTTGATGTGGCCGAGATTGTCCGTCACAGGTTCATGCCGAACTCCAAGGTCCAGGACATAATCATCTCGACCGAGGAACTCACCTCCGAGGACGGCTCCAGGACCAAGGTATCATCCATAGAGATAAAGATCCAGAAGTAGCCTGATGCCCCATGAAAAGCGTGCTTGACGCCAAAGGCGCTGTCCTGGCGCTTTTTTTCGGCGCGGTCCTGTTCCTTTACGGAGGCCTACCCTACCTGGCCCTCATGCTCGTTTTCTTTTTCCTCGCGATACTCGTCACGCGCTATGAGTATGAGCTGAAGCGCGAGCTGGGGCTCTACGAGCACGAACGGGGATGGGAGAACGTGCTTTCCAACGGTTTCCTTCCGACCATCCTCGCGGTCCTCAGCCCCCTCATCGGCCCGATGCCTTTCATAGCATCCATGGCAGCGGTCACGGCCGACAAGTTCGGCTCTGAGATAGGCGTGCTTGATCCGCACGACCCGCTCAGCATCTTCAGCCTGAAGCCTGTGAAGCCAGGCACGAGCGGAGGCATGAGCATCATCGGCACAGTGGGCTCTTTGTCAGGCGGATGCGTCATCGGCGCCGCAGCAGCGCTCATCTTCGGGATAAATCCGACCGCAGCTCTTCTGGTCGGCTTTGTCGGCCTTGCCGGCTCCATAGCCGATACCGCGTTCGGGGTCCTTGAGGAGGCCGGCATAGGCACCAAGGGCACCACCAACTTCATCTGCTCGCTCACCGGAGCGCTGTTCGGGCTGTATCTGATACGCTGATTTTCACGTTACACGCTTTTTTAAAGTAGACAATCCCTAGGATACCCACCAATAACGAGGTGTGGCCATGGCCGTTGCTGCTCAAATTTCAAGAAAAGAGGGGATTAGAGGCCCGAATCTGGCGGTTTTCATCACATTAGCCAACGGGGTTCCGATGGAAGAGGCCCTGCGCAGGGCTGACGAGGCCGGTCTGATCATAGCTTCGAACAAACGGCTGAGCCAGGCATTGGTCGGAAGCGATGAGTGGCAAAATATACGCGCGGGTTTAGCCTGTTGGACCGGGACGATGACGGGCTATGTCCAGGCCGGCAGGGCGTTCAGGCAGGAAACCGAACGGATCTCTTCCATTGACAACTGGCATTTCATCGTCCATGCTGATCCCGAAACAAAAATCCGCTACCTCTTCCCGGTAAAGGAGGAGCATCTGGACAAAACAGACTGCATCCTGGCGGTGAATCATCCTGGCTTTGAACTGGTGACGGATGGCAGAGACCGGATTATCCGTGCCGCCCAGGTTGACCTGATCGAGAGGTTTCCTGCTGTTTCTGGCAAATGGTATCTTGGCGATCCGAAATACGATATTCCGACAGGAGATAAGGTTGATGACAGTACCCAGGATGCACGATACCTTTCGAGAATAGATAAAAGGGTGGGCCCTGCTGCCCGCGGCTACTACGTCGACTTCAGGCGCTTCGTCCTCGCCAACAGGGTGTCCAACGTTCTTGGGGTGGTTGTGGAAGCCATCTAATCAATCGGTTCTGGCTCCTGTGAAAGAACTGGTCGAAAGCAGTAAATCCGCAAGTGAATAAAAAGACGTCGGATTGACTCAGGAATTTCAGTAGATTTTGAAGCTCAGCAGCACGATTGCCGGATATACAGGCATACTGCCGCTGCCAGTTGCAGCAGACTACTGCAGAACTCTGTCTGT
>JACCLH010000054.1 GCA_013425375.1 Microcaldota archaeon
TGGCGTTCATAACTGCATTGATAAGCGGATTTTCCGTGTTCATGAATGGCATAGCCGTGAAGCTGGCCGACCCTTCGGTCTATACGCTGGCCAAGGGAATCGGTGCGCTCCTGTTCCTGGTCGCAGCAGCCTTCGCATTGAAGGAATCCAGGCATTTCAGCGGCCTTTCCAGGAAGCAGTGGGCGATGCTCGGCCTCATCGGCATAGTCGGCGGCAGCCTGCCTTTCCTGATGTTCTTCTGGGGCCTTTCCATGGGCGGTGCCGCAATCAGCTCATTCATCTACCGCTCGCTATTCATCTTCGCAGCTGTCTTCGGCTATCTTGTCCTGAAGGAGACCCCATCGCCGCGTGATTTCGCGGCAGGTTTCGCCATACTCATCGGCAACGCATTGCTGGTCTCAGGAGACATGATGTTCGGCCCTGCCCAGCTCCTTGTCCTCGGGGCGACTGTGCTCTGGGCGCTTGAATACGCGTTATCGCGCAAGGTCATGGCAGATGTCCATCCGAAGGTGGTCATGGTGGCAAGGATGGGATTCGGCTCTATATTCCTGCTTGCTTTCCTTGGTTTCAGCAGCTCGCTCAGCGCGCTTTGGTCGATTGACATTGCTGTTTTGGGATGGCTTGCAGTGACTTCGCTCCTCCTCTTCGCTTTCGTCACTTGTTGGTACTCGGCTCTGAAGCACCTGCCGCTCCTCAAAGCCACAGCCATACTGGCTCTTGGCGGAGTCATCACCGCGGTCCTTGAAGCGGTCGTATTGGCCAAAACAATCTCCATGATTGCAGTGTTCGGGCTTCTGTTTGTTTTCGCTGGCGCCGTAATCGCAGCCGGTCTGCCGGACCGCATCCGCGCCATGCTTGGAAAACCTCATCCGGGTCTTGTGGAATGAACGGCGCAGCCCTATCAGCATCCTATGCGTTCCCTCCGAACAGCTATGGCTACTGCGGAAAAGGCTCTTTCACCCATACGATGCGGTCCTTCCTGCGCGGAGATGTCACACCTGAATCGCTCGAAACAGAATTGAGGATGTTCCCGTCCCACTATTCCTATCTCTCGCTCATCGCGCGGGAAAACAGCAGAAAAGCGTTCGATAATGACGTGGTCCGCGCGCTGTGGATAGGCAATGCTCTTCTCGACAACATCCCCTGCGATTCGCTCCGGAGTTTCATCAAGCGCGATCTTTTCGCAGGAAAACAGAAACAGCGGGCGGAAAAGCTCGCCAGGAACGTTCCTGACGGCCTTCTCCCGCACCACAGCATGAACGCGTTGTATGTCAAGTTCGTGACAAACAAGGTTGCGCGTTCCATAGACAGCTATGATTCATGCTGTGTGACCGCAGGCAAAATAATCTCGCTATCGTCTCGTTCCGCCATAGTGGACCGCTTCTCTATCTCATGGGATGGCGGTTTTTGCATCGGTAAGAGACGCGGGCACATCGCCCTCGAGCGCAATGGCATCTGTGTTGCCGGGGCTCTGAAGCGCGGTGATATCGTCTCTGTCCACTGGGGTATGGCCATCCAGAAGCTGGGCATGAAGGATTTTAATATGCTGAAGACATACACCCAGAGGAACATGGATGCGGTGAACGAAGGTAGATAACGATGGATGTCAAAGGCGAAATCTCCTCTTTCCTGGGTGCACCTTTCAACAGGTACCTCTTCATAGCGCTTCTAGTGCTGGGCGTCTTCCTGGTCATATCCGAGCCGCAGGAGTTCCAGCAGGAGAGCGGCGCCGAGCTCACGGTCCATTTCTTCTATTCCCCGACCTGTCCGCACTGCGCTGCCCAGGAACCGTTCAATCAGGAGCTCGCGGCAGAGTTCCCCCAGATAGAGATTGTCAAGCATGATGTGACCATACCCGAGCAGTCCAGGCTCCTCCTGATAATGGCCCAGAACTTCAGCGTCGGCGCATCCAGCCTGGGTACGCCGACAACATTCATAGGCAACCGTATGTTCATCGGTTTTGATTCACCAGAAGAGATGGGGGCCCAGATGCATGATACGGTGGAGGACTGCCTGGATGGCGGCTGCACAGACCACGGAATCACCGAGGTGGTGACAACAGAGTCGCTCACACGCGGCATAGACCTCCCATTCCTCGGCAGGACCGACCTGTCCTCGCTCTCCCTTCCGCTCCTCGCGATGGTTCTGGGTTTACTGGACGGCTTCAATCCATGCGCCATGTGGGTCCTGGTATATCTTATCAGCCTGGTGATGAAACTCAATGACAAGACGAGGCTCTGGCTCATCGTAGGCACGTTCCTGCTGGCATCCGGCGTGCTCTACTTCCTTTTCATGACTGCCTGGCTCAACGCATTCCTTCTCCTCGGCTACGTGAGGCCGGTCACCATCATCGTCGGCCTTGTCGCCCTTGGCGGAGGCATCCTGTCCATCAAGGAGTATATGGACACAAAAGGCGCGATGGTCTGCAATGTGGTGGATGCAAAGGGCAAGAAGAAGCTCATGGCCCAGATGCAGGAACTAATCGCAGCACCGCTCACATGGGCGGTCATGATAGGCATGATTGCCCTTGCCTTCACCATCAATTCCGTAGAATTCGTGTGCTCGGCAGCGATTCCCGCTGTCTTCACCCAGGTCCTGGCTCTCAGCAATCTCTCAACCCTGGAATACTATGCCTACATCGCTCTCTACGATCTGTTCTTCATGCTGGATGACCTGATAATCTTCGCCTCGGCCATATTCGTCTATGGTTCGGTCGGGGAGAAATATGCCAAGTACTGCAAGATGATCGGAGGGGCGATAATGTTCTTGCTCGGTATCATGCTGCTGTTCGCCCCGCAGCTGCTCCGCTGATAGTTTTTAAAATGATGCTCCACACATATTGACTTAATCTAACGTGCAAAAAACCTGAAAAGCGCCTATTTCTCACTAAAAACCAAAAAAATTATAAATTTTTTGTAGAAAAGGCTAAAAATTTTCCCTCTCCACAATACTGTTCCTGATGTCTTCTGATGAGGACATTTCGGTTGTCCTGAAAAGGATGTGTTCATGGCAGCTTCTATCAAGCAATCGGCCAAGAATATGGTGACTGGACTACACGCGCGACGACCCGATATATGGGGCGGAACGCGGGTCATAACTCACCATACGAAACCCGTGTTTGATATGCTCGTCCTGACGCGAAGAAGATAACCTTTAAAACGAGCGAAGGGGTTAACGCGCGACAACGCCGATATATGGTGGTGGAGCGCGGTCCAAAGATTGATCTGCGCATTCGTTTGAGGAACTTCTTCACCGAGTCCAGTCATCGAAGACGTCGTTTTCTGGTGGTCTAATGGTAAAAAAGAGACAGAGGATAAAAGGCAGGAAACCAGTCAAAGCCAAACCTTCCCGCAAGAAAGGGAAGCACAGCAGGCAACCGAGCAACAAGAGCAAGATGTCGAAAGTCCGCAAGCTCAAGCGGCTGGCCGGCAAAGGCCGCCGTTAGAAAAAGAGTGGGAGGGGGCCCGCCTCTCGAGTCCCCCCTCCGACACACTCCCAGGGTGCGCGGCCTGCATTTGATTGCAGAGAGCGCACCATCGCAGGCCGCCTTCCGCACCCATTGCCCACGGCTGGCGTCAGCCTTGGGAGTGTGAGTCCCCGTGCTTAGGTGACCAGAATTAGCAGTGAGCCTGCAATGCGGCAGCCATCCTCCGTTTCTCTATAGTGGTGGCTACCTCGCCAGCATAGACCATGAGCATGTCGAATATCTCCTTCTCGCTGTCGTCTATCATGTCCCTGTATCTCATCAGCGAACTCATCCTTGTCCCGATCCTTTCCATCAAAACCCCCTCCAGGCATTCCTCGGTGGGTTTTTAGGGTTCGCGAACCCTAAACCCCAGACACTTCGTGTCCAGGGTTGTATCCCGTCCTGAGGCCATCCGAAGCTTTTTTTTATTTCCATCAAAATCACCTCGTAATACTGTGAATATGATGAGGCCCGCAAGGGCCCCCACCCATAACAAGGGGAGGCGCATACTGTTGCGGCTCACCTTGTTCCATATACCGGAGAAAACATCCCCGACTTCAACAGAAAGGTTGGGTTTTTGGTTCTTTATAAAGAAAAGCCGACACAGGTCATTTCCGCGGAAATAAGCGTGTCGATTTCTGGGGCAACATGAGCGATACGTCGTTCACCACTGCCGCGGAAATGAAGAAATGGGCGAGGCAATCGGCATTTTTAAATTCAACTATCAAAAAATCCATAATCAGGTGACATTCATGGCAGACGACAAGAAATGCATGCAGTGCGGTTCGGCGGATTCAAAGAGATGGATAGAGCGGGAGAACCTGGTGGGGATGAAGGCCTACTTCTGCTCCCCGAAATGCTTCCAGGACTACAAGAAGAAGGGCGAAGAGAGCGGCGTGTGCGAGTTCTGTTAGGTGTCTTGTCCTTCACTCCGCTTTCTTATTCTATCCTCATTCCCCTGCCCTTCGAAGCCCCAGAGCGGACGCCATACTCACTTCTGCTCGCAGCCGACGCTGCCATATAGCCTTCGGCTGCAATCCTCCCGGTTCCTTCGGAATCGAGAGCGGTGTCGTCAGTGCCATGCGGCCTCCGGCCGCAAGCTTTCAGATTCTTCCAGAATCGAAAATCGCGCTTCGTGCAACACGCTCCGGGAGCCGGATTCAGGCAGGCGCATTGTTCGCCAGCAGCCACATGACCGCGATGCCTGCGAGTATGGCGGCCAATTGCACCCATACCCGCATCTTACCCTGCTTGTGCAGCTCCGGGATAAGGTCGCTGGCGGCTATGTAGATGAATCCACCTGCAGCGAATGCCAGACCGTAGAACTGCAGGTTCTGCACATATCCTGACAGATAGAAGAAGAATAGCGCCCCGAGAACAGATGTCAGGCCGCTCAGCAGATTGGCGATAAGCGCTTTCTTAGTGGAGAATCCGGCATAGGTCAGCAGGGTGAAATCGCTTATCTCCTGCGGTATCTCGTGCATCATTATGGCGAATGTGGTGGCTAATCCAAGCGGGAGCGAAACCAGGAAGCCTGCGGCTATGGCTACCCCGTCAAAGAAGTTGTGTATTCCATCTCCGATGAGAACCAGGTAGGCCACCGGCTTCTCATGCTCTTTGTGGTCATGGTGCTCGTGGTGCCAGTGGACCATACTCTCCAGGATGAAGAAGACCATTATGCCTGCGAGCGTAAATGCGAAGACGCTCCCGCTCGGAAGGCCGGTTATCGCCTCTGGCAGGAGGTCGAAGAAAGCCGCCGCGAGAAGCGAGCCGGTCGCGAAGCCCAGTATGATGAAGACAAGCGCATCCTGCGTCTTCTTCTGGAGGGAAAGCAGGATGATGCCGCTGAACGAAAGCAGGCTCACAAAAACCGTAGCGAGAACTATCTCCAGAAGCATGATGGATCTTCGCTCGGAAAGATTAATAAATATTCCTTATAAAGTTAATAACAATCGCGAAAATCGCGCTTAAAATTAATAATCCGATATAAGATGGCCGGTCATTGTCATGGAGATAATCAGCATATCTGTGGACAAGGAGACTCTCAGAGAGCTGGAGAGAGCACAGAAAGCGCTCGGCTTCAAAAGCCGCTCCAAGCTCCTCCGCACCACCCTCGCCTCGCTCCTGAACGAATACCACGCCATGGAATCAATGAAGGGCCACATGGACAGCGTTTTCGTGCTCACATACAAGGAATCCGAGAAGCATCGGATATCTGACCTCCTCCATCATTTCGAGGATTCCATAAAGACCGTGATACATCAGCATCATGTCGGCATCTGCCTGGAGGTATTGATTGTGTGTGCCGATGCAGGGCGCATCCGGGAGCTTTTCGGCCTGCTCAAGAAGGACAAAGGCGTACGTTCGGTCAGCTGTTCAGTCCTATAATAAGTCCTCTAATGATATTGTAGAGATATAACTGTAGAAATGCATTACGTTGGATGTCGGAGCAATGCTCTTCTTTATAAATCTTATAGGCGACAGCATTCCAACAAACTACAAGGACCGGCTATAGACGGTCCAAAGGTGTAAATATGAAAGTAAACCTGAAGAAAATCGGTGCGATAGTGGCCGGCGCAACAATACTGGCCAGCTCAGCGGCGTTCGCCGGGCTTATGTTCGGCTCAACGACGCTGGTGGATGACAACGGGGCTCCAGTGGCCAAGGTCGTCCTGGGCAGCAATGCTGCGCCCAGCGATGCAGTAGCGGCTTCGCTGATTGCAGGAAAGCTGGTCAGCGAGACCTACAAGTCTGAGACGCTGACAGCACAGGTCTCAGGAACAGCTCTCTGCACTGGTGGCAGCGGTTCTGGTGGAACATGCGCTATCAGCAACGAGAAAGCACAGCTTGAGATAACCGTGCCTGGATCTGCGGCTGCAGGAACCTGGACCGGCGAGAACCAGTGTAGGGGAATTTAAGTTGGAAACAATTTCCTCATAGCTATTTAGACTCATCAAACTACCCCCTTTATTATCAGCTTAACAATCCCTACCGCTTGATCCCCTTGTGTATAACTTTAACAATTTTTTATTTACATTTAATTTGGCTTTATATTGTGCCTAATTTTCGCACATTTGACAATCTTT
>JACCLH010000077.1 GCA_013425375.1 Microcaldota archaeon
GATGAGCCGCTCCTGTGTGCCCGGGGGCTTTTCAGGCGGCTTTATCACCGGTAATATGCCCGCTATCCTGTGCAATATGTCAATTAAGCCCAAGAAGAGTCCACCTCAGCTGCATGTTTCAAGGCTGATATGTTCGAATTATGTTTATAAATCTTTCATGATTTCGCCGGCTGCTTGGCAACCGGAGGTTGCTTGGCGGGCGCCGGCTTCTGCGCCACGGCCTTGGCCTCAATCGCGGATATCTGTCCGCCTGCCGCGCCAAGCTTCTTCTCGACGTTCTTGCTCCAGGAAGCCGCCCTTATCACGAGAGGCACCGTGACCTCGCCGGTCCCGAGCACCTTGCCATCGAAATCGAAATGGTATTTGCCTGCTTTGTTCTCAAGCTGGTTGAGGGCTGCCCTCTGGTTTATCTCGTAAAGGTTTATGACCACCACTTCCTTCTTCTCCACAGGTCTCTTGAACCCGGTCTTGCCGAAATAGCCCGGAGCGTACTTGGCTGCCCAGCTGTTCTTGTGCTTGCAGATGCCGGCCATCCCACGGCCGCCGCGGTTGCCGCTGCCCCTCCGGTTCTTCACATTGCCGCGCCCGTGGGACCTGTGGCCCAGGTAGCCGCTTTTCTGCCTCGCTTTCCTTTTTGTCATAATAATCACATCATCCTCTTCAGCAACGGAGCCATGTCGGTTCTCTTGCCCAGCTCGCCATTCGGATAGGCTGCCCTTATGTTCCCGTATCCTTTTGAAGGCGGGCTGAGCCTGAAGACCGGATGGGCATAGTCCGCGGTCTTCTTGCCCGATGCTATCTCCTTGGCAGCCTTCTTGAGATTGTCCTCGTCCATCACGGTCCTGAGCAGTTCCTGCCCTTTCCTTCCCCTCTTCTTCAGGAGCGCGAGCACCGTGCCCTCGTCCACAGGCCCGTAGGTGACATAGTCCTTGGCCTTCCCAAGCATGCCGAGCATCTGCGGCGAATCTTCCACCAGCACGCAGTGGTTCGGCTTCTCCAGCTTGAGCAGCTCCATGGTCTTCTTTATCCTTGGAGCGATCTTCCGTACCCCCCTTATCCTGACTACAGCTAATTTCATATGAACATCCCTCATTCTGCCTTTGGCTTGAGCTTGTTCAGGTTGTCCAGGGCATCCATGGTGGCGGACGCCATGTTGTAGACGTTCTTGCCGCCGTGGGTGGCGCTCCAGACGTCCTTCACGCCTGCCATGCCCAGCACCTTCCTCACCACGTCGTTGCCTGCGAGGCCCAGCCCGCGCGGGGCAGGCATCAGCGTCACCAGTGTGCTGCCCTCTTTCCCGGATGTCTTTGACAGCACCGAGTGCTTGACCGCGCACTTGCATTCCCAGCTGCCGCATCCGGTCTTGACGGATATCATGTGTTTCTTCGCATCCTTGACGGCGTAGTCCATGGCCGGCTTGAGTTCGTCGCTCTTCCCCACGCCGAGGCCCACATGGCCTTTCCTGTCTCCGATGACCGTGACCACCCTGAACTTGGCCCTCTTTCCCGAGTCGGTCACCCTCTGGGTGGTCTTTATCAGCAGGTTCTCGGACTCCATGTCCGGAAGAAGGACGTCCACGAGCTCGGGCTCCAGTATGGGCCGTCCTGACTCGAGGACCTCCTCTATGGCGGTTATCTCGCCGCTCTTGACCTTGATGCCCAGCACAGTGCGGGGCTGCCATGATTCCTTGTCTACAGTCCTGATTTTCTCAGCCATAAATGTCACCCTGCGGTTATCCTCTTTTTCACATCCTCGAACGCGCCCTTGTACTTGTCAGGCGGATTGGACAATTTCGCCTCTGGCACCTTCTCCTTGGAGAAGAGCGTGCCGAGCCCTGCGTCAGCCGCGCCCTTCTGGGCCGCGAACAGCACCGAGCCCTTGGATGGCACGTACATGCCCAGGTCGAGCACGAATTCCTTCACACCTTTCTGCCTGGCGAGTTTGCCTGCCATCAGGCCTGCCAGATATGCGGTCCAGACGTTCCTCTTTGAAGGCCAGTTGTATGCCTTCGCGAGGTGCGTGCCTGTGACCGTGAGAAGGGTCTTGTCGCCTTTGGGATCGAAATCCACGAACTGGACGACCACGCCGCGGTTGCTTCTGCGCACGACCATCCTGGTCTTGCCGCACTTCACCAGGGCGAGCCTCTTGGCGAAGTTGGTGCGTCCTTCACGTCTGCGTCTGAACCGTACCCTGAAACTAGGACCTGTCGCTTCTGTCATCTGCGTTCACCTTGATTCTCAACAGCCTTGGGCTGCGGCGGCTTTGCCGTCGTTGGAACTGGCTTGGCGCCAGGGGCCGCAGGCTTTGCTGCCGGCGCTGCGGCCTTCGCTGCCTTACTCGGCTTCGGCTCAGGCTTCTTGAATACTGGCTTGGGCGGCTCGTAGTCAGCTGCCACGAACTTGTTGTCCTTCAGGTAGAGGAGCATCGCCCTCTTGCTCCTGAAGATGCCGCTCTTGACCTTGTTATATATCTCCCTCTTGGCCTCTTTCCTAAGCGCGCCGGTGGAGACCATCATGGCCAGGAACTTCCTCTGGGAGCGGACCTTGTCCATCCAGACGGCCTTGGAGTCAAGGGGGGTACCCTTCCTCCTGCCGCGGCCTATCCTTGTGAACTTCTTTGTGCTGGCACGGCCCTGGGGCTTGAGACGGATGACGATGCCCTTGTCTATGAGGCCTTTGACATCTGCCCTTGTGAGCGCGCCCTCCGCCTCCTTCAGCCCGTCCGGGCTTATCTTGACCTTGTTCTGGCCTACGCTGAATATGTCGGCTGCGAGCCGTCTTACCGTAGCAATCGTCATGCTGATGCACCTCTCCTGCCTGCCGGCTTCGCCGCGAACCTCGGCTTGGCACCGCCATCCGGCACGTTCAATAGCCGCAGATTCAGGGCCTTCGCCCTCTCTGCTATGATCTTCCTTTTCCTGGCTCCGACGCCGCTTGCGACGCGCACGAGCACATCCTTCAGGCCTTCAAGGTCCTTGGTGTTGTTGACCAGGACCTCCCTCTTGCCGCTGGAGTGCAGTCCGCGGATGGCTTTCGGATTCTTGTAGCCGACCTTGGGCGATGCGCCCGTCCACTGGAACCCGATGCGCTTCTTGTTGTGCGTTCCGCGGGGCTTCCTCCACCTCGCCTTCACGCTGCCGAAGAACCCGAGGTTCGGGACGTTGAATTTCGGTTTGTTTTTCTTATGCATAAACATCAACCCTCCGCGTCATATATGCCGTCCTGGAACACCCTGCCGTCCTTGTCCTTGATCTTCATGGCATTGCGGATGTTCGCCAGCGTCTGGCCCACGGCCTCCTTGTCCGGTCCGGATATGGTGACCAGCTGCCCCTTGGCCTGCACCTTGGTGCTGCCTATCAGGATTGTCTTCCTGGCCTGTTTCTCTCCGAGGAAGTTCTTTATGGCCACGTCGCTCCCCTTCACCTCTATGGATATGGGGAAATGGGCGTATATCAGCTTGAGATTCTTCGTGTATCCCTTGGCCGCGCCGTCTATCATGTTCCTGATGATGGCTTCGGTGGTGCCTTTTATCGCATAGTCCGAAGCCGAGACCTCGACGGCACTGCCGTTCACCTTGATGGTGGTGCCTTTCGGGAACGCCCGCTTGACCTCGCCCTGCGGCCCTTTCACTATCATGGTGGCGCCGTCCATCCTCACATTCACTCCTTGCGGTATATCCATATGCGCCACCTCAGTAGACATAGGCGAGGAGCCTTCCGCCCACGCGCCTTTTCTCGGCCTCAGAGTTCGTCATGATTCCGTCCGGGGTGGACACTATGAGCAGTCCTACGCCGAAGCCGGGGATGAATTCCTGCTCCTTCTTCGACCATTCCAGCCGCTTCACAGGCATCCTGGGCTTTATGACGCCGCAGTCGTTTATCCTGCCGTCCAGCTCCACCTCGTACCAGCCGCCCCTGCCGTCGTCCAGGGTCTTGTAGTCCTTCAGGTACTTGTTGTCCTTGAGGACCTTCAGGATCTCCCCGATGAGCTTGGTGGCCTTGACCGTGCACCTGTTCTGTCCCACCGTCTCATGCGTCTTTATCGTGTTGAGCGCATCTGCAAGATGATCAGTCATCAAATCAACCTCCGTACTTGCGGAAACCTATGTTCTCGGCCATCTCCCTGAAGCATCTCCTGCAGACCAGGAGCCTGTACTTCCTGATAAGGGCCCTAGAGTTGCCGCAGTTCCGGCACACGCGTTTCCCTTTCCCCTTGAATCTTTCCTCGGTTGTCAGCTTCATAAGCAAAACCCGCCACAATCGTTCTCATGTCGGTTTTGTATCCGTCCATAAGTCTTCATAAATATCACTCGACCCTCACGCTGAACGCGCTCTTCGCGAATTCTATTGCCTCGTCCCTTGTTATGCGTTGCCTGGCGCCGATGCCCGCCGGCCTGAGCTTCCTCAGGGTCACGCGCCTGCCCTTTCTCGAGAGCGACACGCACACATCAAAACCGAACATGGCTATCGCCGGGTCGTATTTCGCGCCCGGGAAGTCTATGTACTCATGGATCCCGAAGGCGAAATTGCCCTGCTTGTCGAAGTTGGACAGCTTCAGCAGCTTGCGCTTGGCGATGATGGCCTTCTCCAGGAACGCCTTCGCATCCTCGCCGCGTAGCGTGATCTTCGCGCCTATGGGCAGGCCTTTCCTCAGCTTGAACACCGGGTCCCTCCTCCTCGCGTAGGTCTCAACCGGGGTCCTGCCGTCAGCGAGCCTGGTGATGAGCGTCTTGGCCTGCTCCAGCTTGTCGCCTGGGGCGCCGACGCCGATATTCACCGTCACCTTCTCTACCAGTATCTCGCGCATCTTGTTGTCATTCATGCGCCCTCACCCTTGAATGCTTCGTCCACCACGAAAAGATATTTGGCCACTGTGATGAACTCCTCGTCCTTGCCCTGCACCAGGGCCTCGGACGGCTTGCCTCCCTTCCTCTCCACGAGGTCCTTGAGCTTAACGATGTTGCCGGCGTGCTTGCCTTCCATTATCAGGCAGCGTGAGCCCTTGTCCCTCTTGAGGTGCGCCTTCATCTTCGCTTCAGGCAGGGAAACGATGACGCTGTCGCCCACCTTCACGTGGTTGTCTGCCGCCATGTTCCTGCCGTCATGGAATGACACGGTTATCTTGCCGCCTTTGATGGTGTGCTTGCCGACCACCTTCACCAGCTTGGTGGCCGCCTCCTCCTTGCTTATCTCCAGCGGGACTATCCTTCCCTTGCTGTCGACGACCATCCGGTATTGCTTGGCGCTCTTCGGGAACGAGACCACGTCCATGAGTCCTACCGGGAACTTCTCATCGGTCCTGGGCTTGCCGTCTATGAGCACGAGCCTCCTGGCCGCTATCCTCCTGACTTCCCTCAGGGTGGTGGCCAGCTTCAGGATGTCCCTCAGCAGGACGCCCAGAGGCACTGAATGCTTCTTGGGATGCGGCCCGGGCATATGCCTGGTCATCCATGTGCGGTCCTTCCGGTCATGCACAAGGATGGCCTTGGGCGAAGCGATCCTCTTCAGATGTTTTGTTCCTCCTCTCTTAGCCATAAAAATATCACCTTATTTTTTGAGTAGTATGCGGCATGTTGGCCTGCACATTCCTTTTGGCATCGGCCTTCGCTTCGCCACCACTCACTGCGCCTCGCGTCTCGTTCGATTTCGAGCTTTCGCCCGCTTTCGTCGCAGCGCTCGCTTGCGGAGTTGTGGTTGGTTTTGGCGCTTCGCCCGCTTTCGCGCTCTCGCCTTCTTTCGGGGTCGTTGCGGTTTTCGGTGCTTCCGCCTTGGGCTTCGCGATCTCCTTCTTCCTGAAGGCCTCATCGCTGAATATCTCCTTCCGCTCCTTCGTGGATTCAAGACCGATGAGCATGAGGTTGGACGGTTGCAGCGCCAGCGGCATCTCCTTGCCGCGCGCGTTCTGGACCGCCACGCCTTCAAGGAACATCTTGCGCTTCACCACGTCCACTTTGGAGATCTTGGCCTCCTTGCCCTTCTGCGGCCCGCGCATCACGCGCACAGTATCTCCGGTGCGCGCAAGGATTGCCCGCTTCTTCACCCTGAGCTGGGTCCTGAGCTCCTTGGACAGGTGCACGTGGAGCCTGCTCTTCTTCCGGTGGAGTTTCTCCGTGTAATATCTTTTCCTTTCAGTGTCTGATTTCATCTAGACGACCCCTGCGGATATGGCTGCCACCTTCGGGAACCGCTCTGCGATCTCCCTGGCCACCACGCCTTTTATCTCGGTGCCCACAGGAAGGAAGTCATCGTTGACCAGGACGGCTGCGTTGTCCTCGAAGAACAGCCGCGTGCCGTTGGCCCGCCTGAACTCCTTCTTCTGCCTGACTATGAGCGCCTTGACGACCTTCTTGACCATGTCCGGCTTGCCTTTCCTGACCGATGCTATGACCACATCGCCGATGCCCAGCTGCGGGCCCCTGCCCCTCGTGCCGCGGAAGTGCAATGCGCCTATGACATAGACCATCTTGGCGCCGCTGTTGTCCGTGCACGGCATCATGGTGCCGACGGTAAGCGTCTTTGTTATCGTGCTCGTGAATCCTTTCATGTCAAAACCCTCCATGCCATTCTTAGTGGGGTTTTGTATCCCCATCCATAGGCCTTCATATCACTTGTCACCTTCTGCTGAAAGCCCGACCACAGTCCAGGCCTTTGTCTTGCTTAGCTTCCTGGTCTCTGCCAGGTTCACCAGGTCGCCGAGCTTGGCGTTTATGCAAGGCGGATTGTGCGCCGATATGCGCGATGTGCCCCTTGCCCATTTCCTATACTTGCTGAAGTATCTGGTCTGGTCCCTTTCCACGACCACGGTGTGCTTGCTCTTTGCGCTGACGACCTTGCCGTGCAGCATCTCTCCTCGGACCTTCAGACCTCCGTGCCTGAAGCATTTCTTGTCATCGCATCTGTCTGCCATATGCATATCACCATCTGAACGCTGCTCTGTGCTGGATAAGAGCGGCTCGGGGACAAATTTTCGCAAAAATTTGTCCGCAGCGGAAATTCGATAGAATTTCCGATACAAACGCAAAACAGGCAAATCTCCCGAATGGACAGGAGGTGTTTGCCCGCCATCAGGCCATATATCATAATTGGAGTGCTATAGCAAACCACGCTCGGTTTGCTATAGACGTCGCATTTTTACTGCGACGGCTACATGGTCTGAACGCGTGTAACCTATTAAAGATACAAATATTTATAAATGCTTAGAGGAGTGCGGCACCGTTTTCTATAACAATTATAAACGTTTTCTAACACAACATATGTATGGCCAAACTGACAGAAGATGACCGGGCTAAACAACTGACAATACTTAGCATAAAGCCAGCAGCGCCCAAGCCTAAGATGCGGTGGATTATAAAGAAAAACGCGGTCGCTTCAGAACAGTCATCCAATCCGGATGATTCGCCCAAAGAGGATTTGCATTCATTGTGCAATATGGATGTCTTCAGAAGGCGTTACTGATTCAGACCTTCCTCGGCCGAAGGCCGGGGAAACGAAACGGCCGGAGGCCGTTTAGACTTTTTTCGGCCTCTCGTAGGGCCTGAACGCGATAGAATTGCCGTCGACATCCGCTTTCTCCCCTGAATCCATGGTGAAACGGAACACACATGACACCTTCTGGAGCTTCACCACGCTCCCATCCGGCTTCTCCACGGCTATGAGGTTCTTGGTCTCGTCCACTATTGTGCCCTCAAGGCCGACAAGCTTCCGCTGGCTGCTGTTGATTATTTGGACTGGCAGTCCTATGAAAGTGGAATAGAGGAGATTCTTGCGGGTTATCATGATGGAGGAATAGGATAAGGGAAAGAGAATAAAAAGAGAAAAGAAAGGAAAGAAAAAGAACCTACGGTTCTTTTTTAATCTCCCTTCGACTTAGACTTTCCTTACCTGTGCCACGAAGTCCTGAGCTGCAGACAGCGTGTCAGCGGCTTCCTTGCCCGCGACGACTATCTTTGAGCCAGCCACGACTTCCTTCACGACCTTGGTCTCAGCGGTCCAGTCCACTGCAGAGCCCTGCAGGAGGTCCGCTGTCACCGAGTTGACCTTGTCGCCACCCACTGATATGAGGGTGTTGACGCCAACGGCA
>JACCLH010000084.1 GCA_013425375.1 Microcaldota archaeon
TGGAACCGGACAGATACGCCGCTATCCGCATCTGCTTCGTATACTTCTCTATCTTCGCATCCAGCTTGCCTTCGCTCTGGGCCACTATGAAAGGATAGGCAGCCCCCCAGAGCTCTGCCCCAAGGACTATGGCCTTGGCCCCGTCTATGCCGCTCCTTATCCCTCCGCTCGCTATGAGCGGAAGTATGCCGCGGCACTGGATTATGGACTCTGCGGTAGGGATGCCCCATTCCTCAAAACCAGGCACTCCCTTGGAGCGGAGATACTCCACCCTGCTCCATGAGGTGCCGCCTGCGCCTGCCACGTCCAGGTACTTCACGCCCGCCTCCTTGAGCCTTATGGCGACATCCTGGCTTATCCCTGCACCGGTCTCCTTGACTATGACAGGGACAGACAGCTGGTCGCAGGTCTTTGTTATCGCGCACAGCACGCCGCTGAAATCCTTGTCGCCCTCTGGCTGGAGGGCCTCCTGGAGTGGGTTGAGGTGTATCGCGAGGGCGTCGGCATCCACTGCGCTGACCATGGATTCTATCTTCTTGGTGGAATACTTCTTGAGCTGGTATGCGCCGATATTCGCGAGAAGCGGGACATCAGGCGCCACGTCGCGCACCTTGTAGGTCCTCGCAAGGCCGGGGTCCTCTACCATGGCCCGCTGGGAACCCAGCCCGAATGCCAGGCCGTGCCTCTGGGCCGCTGAAGCCAGGTCGCGGTTTATCTTCTCCGCAGGGCCATAGCCGCCGGTGGTGGCGCAGATTATGATTGGCCACTTGAGGGCGGTGCCGAGGAATTTCACTGAAAGGTCCACAGAATCCATGGAGAGCTCAGGAAGGGCGTTGTGAAGGAAATCTATCCGCTCGAAGCCGCTGGTCTTGACATACTGGGCGCCCTTGTCCAGGACGAAGTCTATGTGTTGCTTCTTGCGGGATTCGGTCTTGGTCGGCTTTCTCATCAGATTACCTTGCGAGCGGGTACTTCTCCATGTACATCTGGGTCTGGAGGACTGTCAGGAAAGGAAGCAGTATGAGCGAGTTCACGAGGAGCACGAAGTAGCCTGAGAACGGGTTGGGGAATATCAGGTCCCCGAGCAGCTTGGCGACCGAAATACCGGCCAGGGCCAGGACCGTCCAGAGCAGGACGAAATGCGGGTTCTTTATCGCCATGCCCACCGAGCGCCTGATGGCAGTGGGCGTGTCGGAGTTGTCTATCACGACCGCAGGGGGCACGAAGAACAGCAGGCTGGTGAGCAGGAGCGTGAATATCGGGTATATCCAGGACTGGAACGGGTTGTCATAGGTGACCAGCTGGGCTATGAAGAGCAGGAGCAGGACCATGGTGTATATGTAGAATATCCTTGTGCCGTAGGTGCCCAGGGCCTTGGCCACCTCATAGCCGATGGATGTGAGCGTGCGCTTGGAGCGGACGACTATGTTTATGTTGACGATGGTGTCGGCGATGAGGAACACGGCGATGACATATGCCAGGGCCGTGAATGCGATGTCCATGGCGGAGAGCTCAGGGATGCTGCCGGTCCTGAGGAAAACGCCGCCTATGGCCAGGTAGGTGGGCGCAGGCACCAGCGCAGGTATCAGGAAAGCGAGCACGAACGGGATGGAGAAAACGACTATGATGCCGAGCCTGCTGAGATAGAATTCCAAAGCGTATCTGAGCGTCCTGGATAACTCATCTTCCATGCTCACCAATAGGAGCGCATAATTTAAATAAGTGTGCGGAGGCTAATGCTAAAACAGGAGATATGGTGGTTTTCTGTCTCCAGTGACCAGATACAGGATAACCTCGGCAACCGATGCGGTGCCGGGCATACGCATCTTCAGGCTGGAGCCTCTGGGCCGGCCCATCAGCTTCAAGCCTGGCCAGTTCGCGTTCCTGCATATCCTCGACGAGAAGGGGGGCACGGTGGTGAAAAGGCCGTACTCCATAGCATCTGCTCCTGGAGCACTATATCTGGAGTTCTGCATAAAGCTGGTCGGCGGGGAGATGACGAAACGGCTGGAGGACCTCGCGAAAGGCGCGGTGATGGGCGTGGAGGGGGGTTTCGGCCATTTCTCCTATGGCGACCAGCCGAAGGCTGGTTTCGTGGGTGGCGGCACAGGCATAGCCCCGCTCATGGCCATGCTGAGGCATATCGCAGACAGGAAACTCGATGGCGCTTTCGTTTTGTTCTACAGCGCCAGGACAAAAGACAGCATAGTATACCGCGAGGAGCTGGAAGAGCTCCAGAGGCGCAATCCGGCCATAAAGGTCGTGATCACGCTGACAAGGGAGGAGAATCCGGGGGACTGGAAAGGCGAGTGCGGCAGGCTGGATGCTGGCATGATGGCCAAGCATGTGCGTGATGCCAGGAATTTCGACTGGTGGGTGTGCGGCCAGCTGGAGATGGTGGAGGGTATCAGGGAATGCCTGACGAAGCTCGGGGCCGACCAGAAGAGGATAAGGGCAGAAGGATGGGGATAAAAAGCAGATGCGGCACGCGCGTGGGGCTTGTAATGCATCACGTTGTCGTCGTATTTTGTGCTGCCCTGCGAAGGTGTTTTAAAGTGTTCGCAGATGCGGTATAGCAGGAGAGTTTTTTATCTGGGGAGGTGAAGAACTGTGCAAGATATCAAGCTAAAATGCCAAAACAGGAATGGATTTGAAGAAAAGGATATCGATAGGCTTGCGAAGGCCACTGGAAAAGAAAGGTCTAATTTTGTAGCGCCGCTGAATCTAGGCAATCATCCGACACCCCCGATGTGGTGCAGGGCAAAAAGCTGTTTTGGCGGACTTCTCGAAGGTAGCGAACTCTTGTCGGCCAAGGAAACCGCAGTCATGAAAACATGCCCGGAGTTCAGGTCAGAGAATGGCCAACCCAAAGCTGAGCCAGCGCTGCAACCAAAGCAGGCACCAGACGCCAAGCCGTTAATAGAAACAAAACCGGATGCAGTAGCGAAATAAGCGAGCTGATTGCGACGCGTTGCCAGCGCATGGTCATTCGGAGCGTTTGCTCACCTCAGAAGGCCGCATCTGGCCGAGATTACCTTTAAAAAACTAAGCGAGCGAATAAGTTCATCCGATTTGACCTCTAGATGGGGATTGAAAACCCCACTTAGAGAAGCGTGGAGGGTTTTCAATGAAGACTATTGATGCCATAGTGGAAGGAGGCAAGGCCAGCGCAGGCCCGCCGCTCGCACCGGCCCTTGCTCCGATGGGAGTGAACATAGGACAGGTCGTCGCGAAGATAAACGAGGCCACCAAGGCATTCGCAGGCATGAAGGTGCCTGTCAAGGTGCATGTGGACCCGAAGACCAAGCAGTTCACCATAGAGGTCGGCAGCCCGCCCACCGCAGAGATAATAAAGAAGGAAGCCGGGATAGAGAAGGGCGCAGGCACCAGGGAAGCGCCTGCAGGCGACCTTTCCATGGAGAAGGCGGTCTCCATAGCCAAGGCCAAGACCAATTCGCTCGGGAAGGACGCGAAGGAAACGCTTAAAGAGGTATTAGGCTCATGCGTTAGCATGGGCGTGACAGTCAACGGCAGGAACGCGAAGGAAGCGATAAAGGAGGTAAACGAAGGCAAGCACGACTCGTTGCTTAAAGGATGAGAGACATGAAAAAGCCGATCCTCCTCCTGCTCCTGCTTTCGCTATCATATGCCTCACTCCTGTGGCAATACAGCACAGACGGCCCTGTGACCACTAAGCCAGTGGTATACCAGAATGCCATAATCACAGCTTCTGATGACGGCAACATCTACGCGATAGACCCGGCCACAGGCAACAAGAAGTGGCAGGCCAGGGCAGGAAAGGAACCGAACGAGGTGTTCGTCTTCGACGGCGGGGTGGTCGCATCCACGACCGCAGGCAAGGTCGTCAAGATCGGAAGCACTGGCAATGTGATTTGGGAACTCAACCTGAATGTCACCGATTACAACGTATCCTACATATATGGTGCCGCAGCCAACCTCAATTACATATTCGTCACGGCCAACAACGGGGTCTATTCCATAAACAAGAATGGCACTGTCAGGGCGAAAATCGCCACCTATAACGCCAGCGGAGTGACCGCACCGCTCGCAGGCACGGATTATGTCGCCTATGGGAAGGGCAATGAGTTCATAAAATCCACAGAGACCGGACAGGTGCAGTGGAGGACGAGCCTCAGCGAGGGCTCGTTCTGGCTGTCACGGCCGGTCCTGGAGGGCGGCGTGATTTACATAGGCGCCCTGGACAACAAGATCCACGCTTATGTCGCATCAAACGGCCTTGAGATGTGGTCAGCCAGGGCCAGGAACTGGGTCGTGGGCAGCCCCTTGGTGCTCTCAGGCGCGGTGTATTTCGGAAGCAACGATGGCGGCGTCTATGCGGTGGACAGCGGCAGCGGCGTGGTGAAATGGGTCGCGCGCACGGCCCTGGCGGTCCAGAGCCAGCCCGAAGCAGGCATGATGGGGGGGCAGGAAGTCATATTCATAGGCAGCACAGACAAGAGCGTGTATGCCATATCGCAGGATACAGGAGATATAATATGGAAAGGCGGCTCAGAAGGCTCTGTCGCAAGCCCGCTGTTCTATCAGAGCGAGATTGTATTCGGGGCAGCTGACGGCAAGATAAGCGCCTACAGCACCGAGCGCGCGTGCTCGATAACAACGCCGGGCGAGGCAGAGGTGGTCGGGCTGAAGGAAGTCATCGTGAGCGGCAGGTACGCCTCAGAGGCTGGCGATGCGAAGGTCATGATACAGGTCAATGGCGGCGACTGGCTCGAGGCCAATGCCAGCGAGTCCGGCTGGGTGTACTACCTGAACCCAAAGACCAGCCTCAACGCGGGCCTGAACACGATATCGTGCAAAATCGTGGATGCAGGCGGGGAGGAAGTCGGGCCTACATTCACCACCGTGGCCATAAACCACGACCCTTCCATGGCGCTGAGCAACCTGGTGATAACAGTATCTCCAGCTATCCTGGAGGATACGGCTTTCACGGTCTATGTGAATGACGCGGACGACGGCTCCCCTGTGGACAGGTTCAAGCTGACAGTCGCGGGCAAGGAGTACAGCGGAGACAAGAACGTGACGGTGACCATATCCGAGCCAGGGGACTATGATGTCGCAATCAGCAAGATGGGATTCAACGACGCCTCCAAGAAGGTGACTGTCAATGCCAGCGGCGTGAACCCTCTGTTCGTCATCCTTGGCGTCCTTCTTATCGCTGTGGTGCTCTCCCAGGTGTGGAGCAGGTTCCTCAGCAAGAGATTCGCGAAGAAAAAGTAGCTCGCTGATTTTGGAAAAAGAAAGGTCAAAGAAGGAGATTGACCGCCTTGAGGTATGCATCCACCGAGACCATGAACAGGTCCGTGCCCATGGCAGAGGAATTCAGCCGTTTGCCGTTCAGCTCGACCGTGACGTTAAGCCTGACAACGGCATCACTGCCGCCGGTTATGGCTTCGACGTGGTATTCGACAAGATTCGCGCGGTGCTCGCCGAGCGCGTTGTTCACCGCGCTGATGGCAGCGTCCACAGGACCGTCGCCGGTGGCGGCCCCGAAATGAAGGTCTGCGTCTCCGTTGAACCTGAGATGGACCACGGCGGCGGGCGTCGTCCTGTTTCCGGTTATGACCGATATCTCTTCAAGTGTGACCTTCTTGTGCATCCCATTCCCCTTCGCCCGGTCCAGGAGTATGAGGAAATCCGCATCGCTCACTATCTCTCCGCCCTCGTTCATGCGCCGGACCATCTCCAGAAGCAGAGGTATCTTCTCCTCTTCCAGAGAAACGCCCATCTCGCCCAGCTTGATACGTATGCTTCCCAGCCCCGAGAGTTTGCCGAGCGAAAGGCTGTGCTGCCTTCCGACAATGGCGGGCGGATATGGTTCGTACATCTCGATTTCCTTCATCAAAGCCGCATGGTGTATGCCTGCGTCATGCTGGAAGGCGAACGTGCCGACCACCGCCTTGCTTTTGGACAGATGGACGTTGGACAGCCCGGCCACCAGCCTGGACAGCTCCTGTATCTGGGTGAGGTCTATGGTCTTTATCTTGTAATCATCCTCGAGGCAGAGCGTGACCTCCTCAAGGGCGCAGTTGCCGCACCGCTCGCCAAGGCCGTTCACTGTCGCGTGTAAACGGCCGGCCCCTGCCCTGAGCGCTTCCAGCGTGTTGGCTGTCGCCAGCCCCTTATCGTCATGGCCGTGGAAGGAGAGCAGCATCCTGTTAAGCCCGTCGTTGAGATACTCGAAAAGCGCATAGGTCTGGGAGGGCATCAGGCAGCCGAGCGTATCGCAGACGCAGAAGCACTCGGCGCCGGTTCCCTGGGCCGCGAGCGAAAGCCATTTCAGATAGTCCGGATCCGCCTGGCTGGCGTCTTCTGCGAGCAGTTCCACGATGAGGCCCTTGCCCAGCGCGTATTCAAGCGATTTGAGCGTGGCTGCCAACGCTTTTGCATGGAATTGCTGGTCATCGCGATTTAAGCCGAACTTGACTGCGATATGGCGGTCGGATGCCGGGCAGACAAGGCTCACCCTCCCTGCGCCGGATTCGACGACATCATCGATGTCCTGGTCCTTTATCCTCGCGAATGAGGCCACCATCGTGTGATCGCCGACCTCTTCGCACACCCGCCTGATGCCTTCTTTCTCAGATGGGCCGTTGCAGGCGCTGCCGGCTTCTATGAGGGGCACGCCTATCCTTTTGAGCTCGCGGGCGATTTGCGACTTTTGGTCAGGATTGAACGTCACTCCCGGGGTCTGTTCCCCGTCCCGTAACGTCGTATCAAGGATTTGCGGTTTTCTCACAAAATTAGTCTGGACTTTGGACTTATACTTCGGGACATTACTGGATTTCTAAACACCCTTTCATATTTTTCACCCTCCGCATACTGGCTTGCGCCATTTCATGTGTGTAAATCTGATTGAGTAGGGATAGGATTATTAAGGAGATGTATCGGGCGCTCCGGAAATCAGGCTATTCCACAGTCACTGATTTCGCCAGGTTCCTTGGCCGGTCAGGGTTTATGCCTTTCAGCACGCTCACGTGGTATGCGAGGAGCTGCAACGGGACGATAAGGGCGAATGGATACAGGATGGGGTCCAGGCCAGACGGTATGGGAATTGACATGGCGCTCTCCTTGCGGACTTCATCGTCATCGGTCACGCTCACTATCAGTCCGCCGCGGGCTTTGGCCTCCCGTATGTTGCCGAAAAGCTTCTGGAGCGTGTCGTCCTTCGGCGCGAGGGCGATGACAGGCACGCCCTCGGTTATCAGGCTCAGGGTGCCGTGCTTGAGCTCCCCTCCGGGATATGCCTCTGAGTGGATATATGTTATCTCCTTGAATTTCAGCGATGCCTCATAGGCTATGGGCACGTTCCTGCCCCTTGCGATGAAGAACACGTTCTCCTTGGAGGCGAGCTTCTGGGCGATGGCCTTGACATGGTTCTCGGAAGCCAGCATCTTTTCTATGAGTGCCGGCAGTCCGCCGAGCTTCTCCTTGCCGTAGATGAGCTTGTAGACGATCGCGAGCTGCGACGTGAATGTCTTGGTGGCTGCCACGCCCACCTCGGGCCCGGAGTTCAGGAACACCGTGTGGTCAACGAGGCGGGTTATGGATGAGCCCACGGTGTTGGTTATCGCCAGTTTGGGGCTCTTCGGGGCATGGCGCAGGGCCTGGAGGACATCGGCGGTCTCGCCGCTCTGGCTTATGCCTATCACAAGCGTCTTCTCCTTGGGGGATGTGATGAACGGATAGTCGCTTGCGATGAAAGCCTGGGCATTCCTGCCCTGCTGCTGGAGCAGGCATGCCAGCATGAGGCCGGCGTGGTATGACGTGCCAGCGGCGATGATGTCTATGCGATCGTATTTGTCCATGAGCTTCCTGGCCCCGGTGACGTCAGAAGCGAGGCTCTCGCTTATGAAATGCTTCTGGTCGTTTATCTCCTTGAGCATGAAATGCGGGTAGCCGCCCTTCTGGGCCATCTCCACACCCCAGTCCACGGTTATCTGCTTCCTGGAGACCTCCGAGCCGTCCGATGAGTATACCTTGTAGCCGTGCCTGGAGAGGATAGCCATGTCGCCTTCCTCCAGAGCCACGAACGTCTTCGTGTATTTCAGCATCGCAGGGATGTCCGAGGCGCAGAGCATCTCGCCCTTGCCGACGCCTATCACGAGCGGGCTGTTGCGCCTTGCCAGGAAAAGCCGCTCCTCGCTGTCTGCTGCGCTCATGAGCGCTATGGCATAGGAGCCTTCCAGCCTGCCTATGGCCCTCATGAATGCCTTGAGGGGGGGCTGGGTCTTGGAGTATTCCTCCACCAGATGGACGACCACCTCGGAATCTGTGTCTGACGAGAATTTGTGCCCTGCGGCCGAAAGCTCGCTTTTCAGTTTCGAGAAGTTCTCCACCACGCCGTTATGGACCAGTGCGATGTTTTTCGTGCAGTCGGTATGCGGGTGCGCGTTCTCCTTGCATACCACACCGTGGGTTGCCCAGCGCGAGTGGCCCACACCGACATTTCCGCCCATCGTGGTGAATGCGAGGGCCGAAGATACCTCCTCCACCATGCCCTTGTCCTTGCGTACTTCGAGCTTCCCATCCTTGAGCACGGCTATGCCGACCGAGTCGTAGCCACGGTATTCCAGCATCTTCAGGCCGTCGGTCAGTATCTGAGATGCCTTCCCAGGCCCGACATATCCTATAATCCCGCACATTGTAGGATAAAGAGGAGGTTGATATTTTTAAATAACCTATGCTGCTTGGGTCATGCATAGAAATATGCAAATCCTAGTGGAAGGTAGGTCTTATGGACGGAAATGCAGCACTGAACAGGCTTTTGGAAGGAAACAAGAGGTTCATGACAGGCAAACTGGCCGCAAAGGACGTGAAGACGCCGCGTGAGGCGACCAAGGCAGGCCAGAAGCCGTTCGCGAGCATATTGACATGCTCGGACTCGCGCGTGGTCCCGGAATTCATATTCGACACGACCATCGGTGAGATATTCGTCGTGAGGAACGCAGGCAACTGTGTGGATACTGTCAGCCTCGGCTCCCTGGAATACGGCGCCGAGCACCTCCGCACACCGCTCCTCGTCGTGCTCGGCCATGAGAAATGCGGCGCTGTGACCGCGGCCTGCAGCGGTGGCGTGTGCCCGCCCAACATCCAGGCGATAATGGACAGGATAAAGCCAGCGGTGGATAAGGGCAGCAGGGGGGATGTGGAAAGGACGGTAATCTGCAACGTGGAGCTCACGGCAGATGAGATAAGGAAACGGAGCGACGTGATATCCCACCTGGAGAGCGGCGGTCACCTTAAAATAGTTGAGATGAAGTACTTCTTTGAAGATGGGCGCGTGCATATCATCCGCTGAACCTGCCGCGCCTGGGATGTCCATATGGCAGACACTGAAAAGACCTATCAGCTGAAGAAGCAGCTCCGCCAGCTGGAGGCGTATCACGGAAGCGGCACCGAGCTGATTTCGGTCTACATACCGGCAGGCTCGCAGGTGCATGAGATGAACGGCAAACTCCGCGAGGAGATGAGCCAGGCCAGCAACATAAAGTCCAAATCCACTAAGTTGAATGTCCTCGGGGCCCTGGAAAGGATAATGAACCACCTCAAGGTCTACAAGAAGCCCCCGGCAAACGGCATAGCGGTCTTCGCAGGCAACGTATCAGACAATCCTGCCAAGGTGGACATCGAGCTTTTCGCGATAGAACCGCCAGAGCCGCTCAACATAGGCGCCTACAGGTGCGACAGCAGATTCTTCCTTGAGCCTTTGCAGTCCATGATCGGGGCGACGGATTCCTACGGGGTGGTCGTCCTGGACGGCAGGGAGGCGATTATCGCCATAGTCAAGGGCACCAACATCACCGTGATTAAGAAGCTCAACTCCACTGCGCATGCGAAAATTCGGAAGGGGGGGCAGTGCCTTGCCGCCGGAACGCTGATTGTGAAGGATGACGGCGAACTGATGGATGTCGAGGATTTCAGCGCAGGCTCGCGGATCATCGGCCTGGATTTCCCAAAATCAGAGACAAGACCGTTCTATGCGTCGGATTTCTTCAAGACCCCTGCAAAACATTCCATAATCATAAGGACAGAGAAACCGATGTGCGAGATACGCGCGACGCCGTATCACCGGTTTTTCGTATTGAGCGAACACGGACCTAAGGAAAAGTTCGCCAAAGACCTTGATAAGAGCGACAGGATACTGGTCTCAAGGAGGGTGCGCTGCGCAGGGGCCAGAGTGAAGACAGGTTTCCAGCCAGGGATGCGCATCGTGCTTGATGATGAAGAAAGGAAAAAGCTCAAGGACGCCCGACTAGGATTGAAGCTTTCGCAGGCAGAAGCCGCAGAGAAGGCAGGCCTCAGCCAGATGGTCATCTCGCATCTTGAGAGAGGGACGCAGAATCAGACGAACGGGAATCTGCGGAGGATATACTCGATATATGGCCTTGGCCTCGACGAGATGCGCCTGGGCAGGAAAACCGCGGATCTGCCGGAATACTGGAATGAAGGGCTCGCCCGGCTTGCAGGCATCATCTGCGGCGATGGCACGCTCGACGGGAACAGGATAATAATCTACGAAGGGCACAAAGAGCTTGCAGAAGACTATCGCGCCCTGATTGAAAAGACGATAGGCGTCAAACCCTCACTGAGGTCAGTTGATAAGACAGCACAAAATTTGCAAAATTTTGTGCGCAGCGGAAATTCGATAGAATTTCCGATACAAGGTCAGAATGGCTCTTTCGCGAAAAAATGTTATTTCGAGGTAAGGATCTATTCTCTGGAATTCGCGGATGAGCTGATGCGCATCGCTCCTGAACTGCTGTCCAGAGACCGGGACATACCTGCGGACATCCCAAGATGCGAGGATAATGTCGTCGCCGCGTTCCTTTCAGGATTGTACGATGCGGAAGGCTATATGCACGGCGACTGTGTTGACATCGCGATGACAAGCAGGAGGATGATGGAGAAGGTCCAGCTCCTGCTGCTCAGATTCGGGATACTTTCCTCATTCTCTGAGAAACACGTGCAGGGGAATAGACAGTGGTACGTTTCCATATCTGACAGGGAATCACTCGTCCATTTCAATCAGAACATAGGTTTCACGCGAAGCGACAAGAGAGAGAAGCTCGCGAAATCATGCGCACGGAAGACCAGGCAGCAGTATAGCGACCAGGTCCCCATAGACGGAAGGGAGGTTTTTGCCCTTGCGAAAGAGCTCGGACTGAAAACAAGCGATTTCCATGCTGCGAGCTGCTTTTTCAGGGACGAAAAGCCTTTGGGAAGGGAGGCGTTCGCACGCAACATCCTCAGCGTATTCCGGAAGCACGCGGATAGCGGGAGGGGCAAGGAGATAGCAGCATATCTGGACAGGTTATACCGGTCGGATTTCACGACTGCCAAAATCAAAGAGAAGATAGCTGTCCAAAGCCAGGAGGATTTCTACGATTTGACGATTCCTGTGCATTCGAACTTCATAGCCAACGGATTTGTCGTCCACAACAGCGCCCGCAGGTACGAGCGGCTCATCGAGGAAGCAATAGAAGTCTACTACAAGAGAATCGGGGACTCGATGGATAATGCTTACCTGAAAGAAGAGAAAAGCTTTGTCAAGGGCATCATCGTGGGAGGGCCCGGGCCCGCAAAGGAGTTCTTCATGAAGATGCGCCCGTTCAACTACCAGTTGAAGGTACTGGGCGTGGTGGATACAGGCTACACCGACGAATACGGCATCCGTGAGGTGCTCTCCAAGAGCGAGACCATACTCGCCCAGCAGGAGGCGGTGAAGGAGAAAATCCTGGTGGACCGCTTCATCAAGGCAGTGGTCAACGAAGGCCTGGCAGTCTACGGAGAGAGGGAGGTGCGCGAGGCCATAAATTCGCGGCAGGCTGAGACTGTCCTGCTTTCCGAGGGCCTCACCCACACCACGGCGACATACAGATGCACATCCTGCGGCGTGGAGGAGAAGAAGATATCGCGCGACAAGCCAGAAGAGGCGTTCGCATGCCAGAAATGCAATAACGGGCAGATGAAGCTCCAGGGCAAAGAGCTGCTTCTTGACGAATTATCAGAGCTGGCCAGGGGGGCTGAGATCCCTGTGGAGATATTATCCACCAATACCGTGGAGGGGGCGCAGTTCCTGACCGGCTTCGGCGGGATTGGGGCTTTCCTGAGGTATAAAACCAGATGACCGCTCATTCTTAGGTTTTCTAGGCTTCTCTCATCCATACTAGGACACGTGGGCTTCGGTCATTCTAAGGCCACGTGAGCCGGGCGGTGTTCTTACTAGTATTTGTGTATCCCGCAGGTGCCCAGAGCGTATTCCTGGCCGACAGTGACGACCATGCCGTTGCTGTAGTATTTCGCGCCGCCCGGGCATTGCTGGCCGAATATGGCGAACGGGGCCTGGCATTCCTTAACATATATGACAAGGCCGTTCTCGAGCTGGGAGACACAGTCGCTCAGAGGATGGGCGCCGTCGGGCGCAGTGCAGCCGTCATCGCCCAGCGAGAAATATACCGCGTCCTTGCCGGCCATGCCGCTGCTGCCTGCGAAATCCACGCCGCACTGGAGGACATTGTTGCTGACGAGCGAGTCCTTGACGCCACGCACGTCCATGACTATGTATATGGTGGGCGCTGAAGCGAAGGAGCTCTTGAAGGTCTCCACATCCACCTCAGGGCCTGTGCTGAAAAGGGACCCTGAGATGATGAAGTAGTATGCCAGGACGACGGCTATGGCAAGGAGGAGGAAGATGACGAAGAGCTTCACGGCAGAGCCCTTGGATTTCTGAGGCTCCTCTTTCGGGGCTTCGGGAGCCGTGGACTCTTCGGGTTCGGATGCCGGTTCTGGCTCCTCGAACTCTATGGGCCCCTCCGGGACCGGCGGGACTTCCTTTGGCGCCTTCTTTTTCACAGGTTTCTTTTTTGCCATAGGGATCAGCTGAAAAGGGCCACAAGCGGGCATGAATCATAATATTCTGTGTTGGCCAGTATCTCGGCCTTGTTATCGTATATGATGGAGAATCTCGGCGGCTGGTTGGTCTCGGAATAGCCGAGCATGAAGGCGGATTGGTCCGCGTCTGCAGCCGTGATGCATTCCTCCACGGTGCTGTTGGATGACTCGCCGGACTTCCTGTCCATGGCGCACTTGCCGTCAGTCAGCGTATATATGGTCCAGTCCCTGTTGCTCTTGGCGAACGAGTCCGCCAGAGATGATGCGCACGAGGTCATGGCATTCGCATCCGCGAAGGAAGCGTTCCTCAGGTCCACCACTATCGAAGACGAGCTCTTGGAGCTGAAATCCGCCAGGAACTCCGGAAGCGACGCATCCGTCGCGGTCTTGCCCAGGAACAGGTACATGAAAGCCGTGAACGTGAAAATCAGGAGCAGCAGCACCAGGAAGGCGGCCCCGAGTATATGGCCGGTCCTGGGTATGATGAACCTGGTTGTGGAGAAGATGTGCAGGAATAACAGCAGGGCCATGGAAGCGAATGACAGGAAGACAAGGACTGAGAAGCCGCCGAGCGCAGCGCTGGTCGGCACGCTCTCCCGCGGCATCATGTCTGTCTTCTCCACCACTGTGGCTATGCCGGTGTTGACGCGCCGCGCGAAGCCACGGAAAAGCAGCAGTACCTGGCTGGCCGGAGTATCGCTTTCGCTCTTGAGCAGGCCCTGCGCCTTGGCCGTGAGGGCGCTGTAGTTGCCCTCAAGGGCCTGCAGCTGTGCGAGCGTGAGGCCGTCCCTGAACTGGGCGTTGAGGTCGTCGGTCTGGTTCTGCAGTAGCTGGAGGGATTTCATGGATACCGAATCCAGGTCCTTGCTCTGGAGCACGAGCATCAGCGAGTTCTCTGTGTTCTTCGCATCCCTGGTCGCGTTGTACCTGGTTATCAGCGAGTCAGACATGTTCGTGATATCTGCGGACAGCTGCTTGTACTGGTTTATGTCTGCGTCCATCGTGGCGAAGTTCCTCGCCTGGATGTCTTCAGGTATCGTCACATAGAGGGATTTCAGGTCATCCAGCTTCTGCGAGAGCGACTTGTTCTGCACATGCACCAGGGTCTCCGTGGCATAGCCTATGGCCGCCTGCCCGGTCCTGTTGAGTGGCTTGAACATGTCGGAATAGTATGTCGCGGTGTTGCTGGCCTTGACCTGCTCCATCCTGGTCGCGGTGTTGCTGGCTATGGTGGCCGCGACCGCGGAGTAGTCGCTGAGCGGGCCGAGATTGGAATGCAGGTCTGTGGCTTTTTCTTTTATCTGTTGGGCTGCATCCTGGTCAAGGTCAAAGGACGGGCATATGGCCCAGCATTTCAGCTGGCATGCCTTGCGGTCGGCGCTGTCGTTCAGCCTCGGCGTGCGGAATATGGTGCCCTCTATCTTCTTCGAGAGCGTCTCAAGCTCGCCTGAGGTATCCTCCATGTATGCCAGCGTGGAAACGACGTTCTCCTGGCTCATGTTGTCCAGCATCGTTGTGTAGTTGGCGAGCAGGTCATCCATCCTAAGGCTGGACGGGGTGAATTCCATGAGCGGCGTTATTATGGCCGTTGCAGAGCCCAGGCCAAGGCCTTCGCCATAGACCGAGAAGAGCAGCATGGCGTTCTTTGTGCACGACTCATTGTCCCTACATATCACGGGCTCTCCTGAGACGGTTATCTTGCCGTTGGACAGCAGGACCTCGTCCCTGCACGAGTATTCCTCCTTGTTCTTGAAGTCATAGCCGTCGTTCCTGCTGTCGTTGAATGTCTTTATCAGGTCCCTGAGCTCGGTGATGTCATCATCGCTCGGATAATAGGTTTTGATGTAGTAGGAATGCAGGATGGTCTCCATCTCGGCCGAGTCGGTTATGGGCGCATCATCCGCGAGCAGGAAGTTGTCCACGTTGGCTATCTTCACTATAGAGTAATCCGTGCCTTCCAGGGTGAAATTGGTGTAGGCGACGGTGGCGTTCGTCTCTTCAGGATAGAGGTAGTCGGCAACGTTGAAAGCAGAGAAAATGCCGAGCGCTAACAGCATCAGGAGCATTATTTTGTGGGAGGTCATCACTGAGAATAGGTAGCGTTGGTTTAAATGTTTTTTCCTTGGCTGCGGCGAGGAGACAGAAGGAGAAAAAGAGGGAAAATGAGAGAAAAAGGAGAATAAAGAAAGAGGAAATAAAGGAAAATAAAGAAAAAGAAAGGAAAGAAAAAGAACCTACGGTTCTTTTTTAATCTCCCTTCGACTTAGACCTTTCTGACTTGCGCGACGAAGTCCTGGGCTGCAGACAGGGTGTCAGCGGCTTCCTTGCCCGCGACCACTATCTTGGAGCCAGCCACGACTTCCTTCACGACCTTGGTCTCAGCGGTCCAGTCCACTGCAGAGCCCTGCAGGAGGTCCGCTGTCACCGAGTTGACCTTGTCGCCACCCACTGATATGAGGGTGTTGACGCCAACGGCATCCGAGTCA
>JACCLH010000015.1 GCA_013425375.1 Microcaldota archaeon
GGAGGAGTACTTGCAACGATAGGGATGCTTTTGCAAGCAACCCAGCGGCTTATGACTACCGCTGCCAATTTCTTGAATAGACTATTTTGTCTGAAATGGGCAAAAACCACACTCATTTAAAGGAATTATTCACCAAGACAGGAGATGACCCGAGCTAGCCGTCCATGAAGCGCCAGAAGACGAAGTCGAATATCCTTTTCCTTATCCCTTTCCGCGGATCCTCGAGCACCCATTCCACGAACCTGCAGAACGGAAGGGACGGATTCGAGAATAGGTCGAACAGGAACACCTGCGAGCGGTGTGTGGATTCCAGCTTCCGCATTATCCGCTCGCCATCCGGATCGCCGCGGATGTGCTTCGCCACGCCTTCCCCGCTCTTCACAGCATAGTACATGCCTTCTGTGGTGACAGGATTGAGCAGGCCTGCCGCATCGCCTGCCAGGAAGATGTCGCCGAAGCGCCAGCCGCGGTAGTCGGCATTGCCCCGGTAGCCCTCGCTCCTGAGCTTTGACAGGTCCAGGCCGAACTCCTGGACCGCCCACGCCTTGACTTTGGGGGCGAGAACACGATGCAGGATGTCCTTCCCTGCCATAGCGCCGCCTATCATGGTGGCTCCCCGGCTCCTGGACATCACATATCCATAACCGCGCGGGAAGACATCGGGCAGCCAATATACGCGGAATTCCTTTGATGGCTTCTCCACCACGTAATGGTAGGCAGAGCCCACGATGTGCTCCATGGGAAGCTTGAGATGATCGCGGACTTTTGAGAATGAGCCGTCCGCCCCGACAAGATGACGATAGCTGTAGCTGCCCTTAGAGGTCTCCACGTGCTTCGGAGTGATGGAGGTGACCGCCTCAGAGAACCTGATGTCCGCATCGCAGCCGCTCTTCAGCCAGCTCTCGAACTCGCTCCTTCCGACAGTCCACAGGTAGGGCCGGTCATAGGTGACAGGGACAGTGCCTTTGGCAGTGCCGACTATGACAGTCTTCCACACCTGGGCGCCTTTGAACTTCCTGGCCGGGTCTTCGCCAGGGAGGACCTTTGAGGATATCTCTCCTGAACATGGCTTGAGGCCTAGTGACGGACTCTTCTCGAGCACCAAAACACGCAACCCGGAACCTGAAAGATGGCGGGCGCATGACAGGCCGGCAGGGCCTGCGCCGACTATTATGACATCATAATCAGCATCCATAAGATCAGCAGCCATGAGAACATCAGCCAGGATAGGATAGAAGACGCAGTGACATGCTCCCACCCCTTAAGGATGTGGGCTTCTGCGTTTCATAGAAGACATGCTGCTTCTCCACGAGCGTTAATTCGGGAGTGCCCCTCCCTAATCCGTTCCTCTGTTGCTCCCCTGTCCGGCTTTACACAATACAAGGAATGCAGAGGTTTGGTTTCTTGTGACCCCGCATACGTTAATTGCGTATGCTCCTGTGCCTGCATGCAAACGGTGATATGACAATGGAAAAACGATTTAAAAACGTGGCGGTTCGCTCTCATGTCGCGTTCGTCGCGACGAACGCAAGCATGCTCAAGTTCGATATGTCGAACTTGACATCCCACCGCTGAAGCATGTGGGTTTCCCGCTCACATTTTATAAATCGGGTCCAAGATAATAAGGTCATGCCAAAAGAAGCCTTCGGTGGCGATGACAGCGGTGGCGGAGGCGGCGGGGATAAGAAAAGGCCAGGACTCTCAAGGTTCGGCCTCTCCCCGGATACCAACATACGTGACGTGTTCTGGAAGCTGATGGCCTCCTATGCAGACTCCGGGAAACCGGGCATGGAGCTTTCGGCGCTCGAGAACGACCGTTTCCCGCTGATGCGCGCCGCCTTATCCGTGCTTTCAGGCAGGCAGGGCGAGCCCTACGGCCTCGTGCCCAGGGCCATCGCCGCATATTCCATCATGATGATGGTGGACGGCGGCTGGAAGGACGCCCTCGGGTCTTTCCTTTCTGAAGGCGCTGATGAGACAGCGGTGAGGGGGGAGATAGCGCATGCGCTGAAAGGGCTGCTGGGCAGCTATAGGGAGGCGATATCCGAAGCCTGCGCAGCCATGCTGAGGGAACGGAAGGATACTTCGGTCGGGCTTTCATACATAGCAGGGATGGAGGATGCAGAACTCTCCAGGGCATTGAGGAAAGAGCTTATCATAATAGCCAGGGGAGGGATAGGGGATGACCAGATGAACGCCATAAAGGCCATCTCATTGATAAAAGAGGACGAGGATGTCAGGAAATCGCTCATCATACTCCTTTCGCACTGGGATGCGCAGACCCGGCTTGCGGCTGCCGAAGTGCTGAAGACCATAGCCGGAGACAGTGATGCGAAGGCCGCGGCAGCCAAGAGGCTCCCGGTGGAGACAGATGCCAGGATAAAAGCGATACTGGCCAAGATAGCTGAGGGATGATCACCATGACCGAGATAGTCAGGATACCTGCTGAGAGGGTTAAGGTGCTGCTGGGCGAAAGCGCGGCCACCAAGAAGAGGATAGAGCAACGCTGCAACGTCGGGCTCGCGGTGGATGCAGACGGGGAGGTGCAGATAACCGGCGATCCAGCCGACGTTTTCTTCGCAAGGGACATCGTGAAAGCCATCGGCAGGGGATTCACAGCTGAGAGCGCGCTCAGGCTCATGGGGCACGACTTCGGCCTCTATGTGATACCGCTCAAGGAGCACACCACCTCGGAAAAGGCCATCTCGCGGTTCAAGGGCAGGGTGATAGGCGAGAATGGCAAGATAAAGGCGCGGATAGAGGAGGCGACGGATTCCATAGTCAGCGTGTACGGCAGCACAATCAGCATAATCTCAAGGATAGACACCATGGAATACGCAAAGGAGGCCATAGGCATGCTGATAGACGGCGCGAGGCATACGAGCGTGCTGAGGTACCTGGCCAGGTCCAAAAGGGAGATAATGGAGGCAAGACTCAGGGGGCAGTAAAAATAATAAAAAAACAAAAACCCGCGTCCCGAAACCGAAAAACTCCAAAAACCAAAAATAAAAAACCCGGAAGCGCGATAACCAAAAACACGCAAACCCGGAAGCCCTCGTGCGAACGGAACGCGAGCGGATTTGTGTTTGGTTTTGTTTTTTGCGCTTTGGTTTGCTGTTTGCTTTTTATTCGCTTTCGCGGGGCGGAAGATATTAATAACTGTTTCGTGATAGCTAGTCCAAAACCTCCGACCCATGCGGGGAATGGTTATGGCAGACGACATCTTCAAGCAGTTCAAGGAACACTCAGTGGCCGAGTTCTTCAAGAAGAACAGGCAGATGCTGGGATTCTCAGGCAAGGTCCGCTCCATGACGATGATAGTGCACGAGCTGGTCACGAACGGGCTTGATGCTACCGAGGAGGCGGGCATACTTCCGGAGATTTTCGTGCAGGTGGAGGAGCTTGGCGAGGACCACTTCAGGCTCACTGTCAAGGACAACGGCCCGGGCATACCCAAGATGCACCTGGGCAAGGCCCTGGGGCAGATGCTGGCAGGCACCAAGTTCCACAGGTATCTCCAGCAGAGGGGCCAGCAGGGCATCGGAGGCTCCGCATGCACCATGTTCTCCTATCTGACCACCGGCCAGCCCACCAAGGCGATCTCCTGCCACAATGGCAGGAAGCTGACCGCCAACATCGCCATAGACTTCAAGGCCAACAAGCCGGTCATACAGGAGATAGAGGAGGCCCCGACAGAGGAGACGGGCCTCACTGTGATATCGGAATACAAGGAGGTCAGATATGAGAGGAGCAACTATGGCGTTTATGAGTATCTCAGGAGGACTGCCCTGGCGAACCCGCATTGCAGCATAACACTGGTGGAGCCCAACAATGAGAAGGCGGTCTTCCCGCGGTCGGTCGAAACCAACCCGCGAAGGCCTTTTGAGATAAAACCGCACCCGTTGGGGATAGGCACCCATGATTTATTGGAGTTCGCCAAACACGACAAGGAGAGCAGGAGGTTGTCGTCCTTCCTGCAGGAGACGTTCGCCAGGATGAGCGCAGGCAAGGTGGACGAGCTGAGGACGCTTCTCCCCAATATGGACTTCAACAAGAAGCCCCAACAGATGACATGGGAGGAGGCAGAGGCCATGGTGAAGGCATTCGGGCAGCTGAGATGGATCGCGCCTTCCATGGATTCGCTGGTGCCGATAGGCAAAGACCAGGTGGAGATATCTTTCAGGAACATATTCAGCCCGGATGTGCTGGTGGTGACAGAAAGGGCCCCGAAGGTCTATCGCGGGGGCATACCGTTCATGGTGGAGGTCGGCATAGCCTATGGCGGCGGGGTGGCGGCTGCAGGCAAGAAAGGCGAGGTGATGCGCTTCGCCAACAGGGTGCCGCTCCTCTTCGATTCAGGCGGCTGCGCGATAACCGAGACCATAAAGACCATGGACTGGAAAAGGTATGACCTCAAGGAGTTCGAGGAGGAGCCTGTGGCCGTGCTGGTCAACCTGGTGAGCGTCCATGTGCCTTATACCAGCGCAGGCAAGCAGGCCATATCCAACGAAGAGGACATGATGGACGAGATAAAGTTCGCGCTCATGGAAGCCTCCAGAGGGGTGCAGAAATACCTTTCAGGCAAGAGGAAGGCCCATGAGATAGCCACCAAGAGGAAGGTTGTGAACAGGTACGTCCAGCAGCTGGCCGGCGACCTGTCTTCGCTTTCCGGGGAGAAGAAGAGCGAGATAGAGAAGCAGCTCCTTGACATAATAGAGAAGAAATACGGCGAAGAAGGCGAAGGCAATGGAGATGAAGGGAACGGCGAGGGCGGAAACGGCGACGAGAAAGCTGGCGAGGGTGAAGGGGTGAAGAAGCCTGCCGGGAAGGAAGAGGAGGGTGATATCGATGAGTGACGCCACCAAGAAGCTTGAGCTCATGGGCAAGAACATGGTCGCTGAGGTCAGGAAGGGCGAGGGGCCGACCTTCGAGACCACCCTCAGGACAAAAAGCAATACCATATTCGACGAGAGCGCAGGCTGCCTGACTACAGGCGACAAGAAGGAGATGCGGAAGTTCCTGAGCGTGGCCCAGGCAAGGACGTTCATGCAGACCGTGGCCATAGCGGCCAAGAGCAGGCAGTTCCTCAAGCAGGACCTGCACACGTCCATCAGGGGCCTTTTCTACCAGCTCAAGTTCAGCCTGGGCGAAGACGTGGATGAGGACGTCTTTACCGAGCAATCAGAATCGAACTCCCTGATAGAAGATTTGGAGGTCGCCCTTAAGATAAAAAGGGAGGACCTGAACCTGACGACCGACAGGAAGGGTTTCGTGGCTGGGCCCATGACCATCATGGACAGGTTCGGAGGCGATGAGACGCTCATAGACCTATCCAAGCAGGGCAGGAGCGGCTGGAGCATCCCCAGCGACGTGGACAACGGCATGGAGATAAAGAAGCTTGATGCTGAATATGTGCTGGTGGTGGAGAAGGACGCGCTCTGGCAGAGGTTGAACGAGGACAAGTTCTGGAAAAAGGAGAACTGCCTGCTGGTGACCCCGAAAGGCCAGTCGACAAGAGGGACGAGGAGGTTGCTGAGGAAGCTGGCCGACAAGAAATTGCCTATCTACTGCCTGATGGACTGCGACGCCTGGGGATGGTACATCTACTGGACCATAAAGACCGGGAGCATGAACCTCGCCTATCTTGGCAGGGACTTCGCTGTGCCTGAAGCCAGATTCCTAGGAGTCACCATGAGCGACATAAAGGAGTTCGATTTCCTTGAGAAGCTGACAATCAAGGCAAAGGAAGTGGACGTGAAGCGCGCTGAGGAGATGCTCGGCTATCCGTGGATAAACAGGCACAAAGACTGGGTCCGCGAGCTGAAGATGGTGCTCAAGACCAAGAAGAAGATAGAGCAGGATGCTTTGCAGGGGCAGAGGCTCACGTTCGTGGGTGAATACATAAAGAAGAAGATAGAAGGAAAGGAATGGCTGTCGTAGATTTACTTGAGTTTTCTCATTAGCCAGCCATCAGAGGCACCTCTTCTACAAACTAGTACTCGCGGACCAATACCTGCTTAGGCCGCGAGAGCTGGGCTGTTTTACCAAGATACCTTAGAGAAGCAGCCCGGCTCACGTGGCGTTAGAATAACCGCAGACCACGTGTCCTAGTCAATATGGAGTAAAACCTAGAATGACCGGAGAATGAGAAGACAGTAGTCAGTCCTCTTTCATGACGCTGTCCGGCAGGTATGGGTCCCCGCTGGCAGGCGGCGACTTTCCAGACCCTTTCAGCAGTTTGGCCAAAAATGTTGTTCCTTCAGGGCAGAAGACATTGTTCTTGCATTCATCCAGGGACGAGGTGAGTATGTTATTGTACATGTGCAGCTTCTTCGCCCCAGGGTCTGTCTGCCTTGTCAGGAAAGGCCTCTGGCAGTAATGGAAGTATTCCACGAAATCAGTGTAGCCATAGCAGTAGGCAGGCGCTTCTCCAGTGGCCTTGCCTCTCGGCTCGCCGTCCTTGCATTTCACATCATAATCCGGATCCGAATCTTCGTCATTTTCAGCGCACCATTTTGTGGTGATTTGCCAGCTCTCCTTGAAGGCCTGGGCCCAGCAGTCGCTGTCGTTCAGGCTGCTGGAACAACCTGGCCATGCAGAAGCCGCAGTCACGCCGTTGACAGTCCTTACCCTGAGGTTAGAGTCCCAGAAGCCGCCGTATTTGTGCAGGGCGATGTAGGTCTCGAAGACCCGGTCTTTATCCTCGTCTGAGGTCGGCCAGTTGAAATAATCGTGGTGATTTTGGAGCCACTCGTGCGCGTCCGCGAGCTTGTCCTTGAATACGGCCGTGCCAACGCAGATGGAGTCTCCTGGATCGAACGGATTGAAATTAGGCTTGCAGCTCTTCGCCACTTCAAGGGAGCTGACGCCAATATGGCGATCCACCGCATCCTGATAGTACGGGTAATTCTCACCGGGCTCGCCTGTAGGCGAAACGCTGGCCGGCCAGTACGTGTATGGCGGCACCAGGGCCTGCATCAAGCCAAGGCCCAGCCATCTCCATTCAGGATCACCTGTTGTGGAGGGCGGATTAGGCAGCCCCTTATCGCATGTACCGGTCGGGTCGAACATCCTGGTATATCCTTTTTTGTATCCTTCGCCAGTTGGGAAGCAGGACGGCAGAATATTGTCGGTATGGTCGGGCCGGCAGGACCGGGCCGCAGAGCACGGGTCCAACTCGCCGCTCGGAGTCCTGCCGCTCTCAGTCAGCATGATGGCCCTCACGAGTGTGGGGTCCAGACTCCTGGCGCCTGCCCACATGGATATCAAATCATCATATGCAGTGCAGTCAGATGCGGTCGGATTCGGAGCTGGCTCCAGGTCGAACCTGAACATGCTCATGACCGAGCGGGTGCTGTTTCTTACGAGGCAGGCATCGCAGGTGAAGCTCTTGTTGATCTTGTCCGGGGCGGATGTGAGCTGGGGCTGCCTGATATCCTTGTTGCGGAAGGCAAGGCCGGTAAGGTACTCCTGATTGTCGCCGTGCAGGCACGAGCCGCCTGACGCATTGGAGAACATGATGGCTGACTTGCCCCTGGGCAAGACCGCGCCGCTGGCGTTCTTTTTGACCGCATATGCCTGGCAGCCGCCGTACCATACGTTCATCCTGGCTGCGGTCCTGCCGACCCCGCAGTCGCTGCAGTTGAGGGGGTTGACCACAGGCATGCTGCTGGAGATGTTGAACGAATAGGCGGCTATGCCGGCAACTCCGCGGGCCTTGAGCCGGTTCATGCCGGTGGGAAGGAATGCGCCGTAGGCCGCAGCCACAGAGCTTTCAGTCCAGTCGCATGTATTGTCAGCATCGTGTGTGCCGACATCGAACAGCACATAGGGTATGATGGTGGGTTTGCCTAAATCGTACAGGGCGTACCTGGAGAAGTTCAGCGCCTGGTCCAGGATGGCCGCAGAATCGCAGCCGTGCGCGCTGGAGCCGTTTATGCCATAGGCGATGAAATCCACGGATTCTTTCATGCCCGGCTGGTCCATGAGAGCTTTCATGCCTTCGTAGTCATTGAACTTTGGCGCCACCGCCAGCATGCAGGACACGTTGCCGGCGTCATTGACTTTGTCTCGGTCAGGGTTGCATTCCATGTCCATGCGCCGGATAGCGTCTGCTATCTGCGGGGCATTGCCAGCGCTGGCGTCCGGCTCCATCACGATTATCACCGGACCGACAGGGCCGTCTGACAGCTTGCCCATGAAGAAATCCTTGCCTTCAGTGCCGAGGATGCGGGCTATTTTCTGGGCTTGGTCAGGGTCCACATTCGCGCCGCCGCTGTAGAGCATATATACCGGAATGACGTCCTTGCTGAGCATGCACATCGCACGCATGGGGTCAGGCTCTATGTAGTCGCTCTGGCCTATGGCAGGGAGCCATTGGACAGCCATGCCGAGCTGCTGGCCGCAGTACTGGTTGCCTATGGCGAAATCGCTGAATGTCGGGCCCTGACCTATCATGACACTCCTCGAGGTGACGTTCGGATACAGGGTGCGGTTATTGAGGTCAGCGAACCTGGTGACATTGCAGTTCTTGTCCCAGAAGCAGTAGCCGCCGATGAGGTTCTTCATGGAGCCGAAGAGGTAGGTGCCGTTCTTGCACATCATGCACCAGCAGGTGCCGAGCTCGCATTCGTGGAAATAGCTGGAGTTGTATATCGCCACCGAGCTGAGGCCGTCAGTATAGGATTGGCTGTAACCCGAGCGCTGCTGGAGGCATCCGGACAGGACAACAAAAAGGCAGATAACGGCTATCAAAGTGACCGAAGAGACCCTGCTGCAAGCAGGCTGGGCATGTCTCATTCGGTCACTACTTTCCAAATTGGGTCGCAACAAGCTGCTGGGTATCAGACCCAATTTGGAAATGACAACCGCTGGCGTCCTAATCATCATCCCACTATTAGCTCTGTTGCAAAATTTAAACGTTATGGTGCGGCTGGATGCGTTAGCTTATCTTCCCAGACTGCTGCCTTTAGCGGCACTCCTTAGTACAAACAGGTCTGGCGCGGAATCCGGTCCGGCAGAGACCGCGCCGGCAGTCGTTGCTTCTCTCCTGCTGGCATCATCTTGGCATAGGGCTGGGTGTAAAGGAAAATGAAAAGAAAAGGAAGAGGTCAGTACTGGATCTGCTTGCACGAGGCGTTCTTGCATGTGCTGCCGCGGTAGTTCGGAGTGCCGCACCTCGGGCAGTACACGACCATCGCCAGCTTGTGGGGCTGGGCCATCCTGGAGGCGCCCTGGCCGATGCCCTCGGCCATGCTCCTGATGCCGTCCATGAAGCTGCGGCCGTGGCCGGTCTTGGCCTTCTGCATGTAGTTGGAGGCCAGGTCCCTCGGGGTCGCGCCTGACGGGTAGCCTGGTATCGGCATGTGCCAGACGAAGCCCACCGGGTTCGCCCATCCGAACAGCGCGTTCTGCAGTATGCCGAAGCTCTGGAGTTCCTGGGTCCTGCGTATGGAAAGCGCCTCTGCGGACACTGTCCTGCGGACGGTGTTGTCCATGGCCGACTTCTGCACGTTCTTGTCGTACATGAACGCGGATTCCTTGGCCCTGTACATGTACTCGGCCATCGGGCTGTCCAATACCAGGGTTGAACGATAGTCATAGTAGCTCGCGCCGGGGTTGGCTTCACCGGTCCTCGCGCTGGCATAGACACCCTTCCTGGACAGGAAGATATCCTGCGGCGCCTGCAGGAGGCCCTTCTGGTAGTCCGGTCCGGCCAGCTGGTGCCTCTCGAGGCTGCCGCCGAACACGTTGAGCTTGGCTATCCTCTCGCCGGTCTTGCCAGGGAACCACCTGGACGAGAACGGGTTTATGGCCTGCATGGCCTCGGTTATCCTAGGCGGTGTGTAGTTCCACTGCTTCATGGCATCGTCAGTGGAGTCCCACTTGGACGCATAGCCCTGCATGGACATCTGCACGCCTCTCAGCACGTTGATGTACGGCTTCATGAGCTTGGCTGCGAAGTCCATGCCGAAACCCTGGCCGACCATGAAGTTGGCGTACTGGCCTCGGTCCATGTAGGCCCTAAGGTTGTCCCTGACCTTGAATGGCACTGCAGGACCGAAGTGGAAGAACGAGCCCCAGGCCTGGTGGGTGCCGAACGAAGTGGAGGTCCTCCACGGGTTCCTGTCTATGGCATAGTCCCACACCTGGTGGTAGGCTCCGTGCTGCATGGCGACGTTGCGGTATGCCACGCGCTCCTCATCGGTCAGGTTCTCCATCCCCTTGCCGGACATTATCCTGCTGGACATCTGGAACGAGTGCTGCCTGAGGTACTCCGATGTCGGTGTTATATCGTATGACGCCTTCAGCAGCGGCCCGCCTGATAGGAGCGCCACCTTGGATATGTAGTCGCCCACGCCGAGGCCCATGTCCCTGAACGGCTTCAGGATGTGGCTCTGGCTGGAACCGTCCACACCGAAGAAACGCAGCGAGGCAGGCGCCACAGGGGCGACCTGGCGCTTGGCTTCCACAGACACGGCAGCATTCTTCCAGAACCTGTCATAATCGTGGGTTGTTTGTGCGTATTCCCAGAGCACAGCCGCGAGGACCTTCTGCTTGTCGTAGTTGTAGCCGCCCTCCTTGGCCCACTTGGTCGTGGACTCGACTAATGTGGTCCACTCGTTCGGATCCTTGGAAGAGCGCACTTTGCCGTACTGGTGCGCGAGGTCGTCCCTTGCGCCGAAGTTGACAGGTACCTCCTCAGGTATGAACTTCCTGAGCTGGCCCTTGTTGTCGCGCAGGGCGGTCTCGCCCGCCATCACACGGTCCATGTCGCTGAGCATCATGCCCTTCCTGTAGTACGCATAGCCGCCCTCATGCAGCATCACGACCGCCTTGTTGGACTTGGCCAGGTCATCGTAGGTCATGTCCCTGCCTATGACCGAGGCGTACTCGTTCTGGTAGGTGCGCATCAGCTCCTTGAGCCTGGTGAGGTGCTTCGGGTTGGAGGTGTCCATCTCCTGGAGGAACCTCAGGTCAGGGTGGTTGTTCTCCATGCCCTTCTCCTGGAGCGCCTTCTCCATGAACCCTGCCATTATGTTCCCGTAGAACCTTGAGGTCTCCCTTGCGGTGCCGTAGGTGTTCTGCCCGAAGTGGGAGTTGAACCTCTGTTCCATATCCTGCATGAGCTGCTCTGCCACCCATATCTTCTTGGCTGCCTGGGTGCGCTGCTCGTTGGTCCAGCTCGCCGAACCCGGCGTGCGGTTGAGTTCTGCCTCTATGGATGCCTTGTAGGCAGGCACGTAGCTCTTAGTGAACCTGGACTCCACCCACTGGCTTATGGCTATGTTTTCGCGGGAGTCAAGCTGGGATACCCAGTGCCTCTTCACATCCACCATGGTGGCGTTCTTGGGGAGCGCAAGCTCCATATCAGTGCCCCACCACATCATCTTGCCGGTCTTGGCATCTATGTGGCCGCCCCTCTGCATGGCGCCGCCCTGCATGAACTCCACTATCTGCCCTATTGAAGCGGAGTTTATATCACGCGGCGGGGCTGATTTACCGTGAACGTAGTCCTTGTAATTGGTGGCGAACTCCTTGTACTGGGCCTTGCCTTCCTCTGTGAACAGGGCTATGAGGTCGCTGCGGTTCCTTTCAGCCACCGCCTTGAGCTCGCTGGAGTTCCTCATGTGCTCAGGAAGCTGCTCCATCGTCGCTTTCAGAGCGGCTTCGTTCTCCATATAGAGAAGACCGCTGAGCCTGTTGACCACGTTGAGCCTGGCTGACAGGAGCTCCTCCTTCAGTCCGCCCGTGAGGTGGCCGTTCTCCGCGTCCCACAGCATGGTACGGAGGACCATGGTCTCCCAGACCTGGCTGCCCCTGAGCGAGTCTCCGCCCACGTGGCAGACGAATACATCGTCCCTGACCGTGCCCCGCCTCAGCGAGTTCTGCTCCTCGAGCAACTGCTGGATGGACAGGTATTTCAGGTGGTCCGGATCGCCTGACCCTTCTATGGCGGCGAGCTTCTGCATGAAGCTGCCTGCGCTGTCGTGGATGTGGGTGCCGTTGGCAGCAGCGAGTGCTACGAGCGCCTCGTGCTTCTGCTGCATGGTCCGGGAGTTGTCCGTCAGTATCTCGCGCATCGCAGCTTCCAGCGCCGCAACCTTTGGCGAATAGCCTGACCTCTGCAGTATATCCACATCTTTGTGGCCCATGTCAGCGAGTTCCTGCTCGGTGATATTGAACTTGACGCCAAGCGCCTTGTATATCTGCTTCATGTCAAAGCACAGCACATTGGCTTTCGCTTCCTTGATGAGCGTCTCTCCGTGGTGGCCCGCCTTGTCATTGACCGGGAACATGTTGCCGACCACGACCTTGGACGGGTGCTTGTCGAGCTGCCCTGCCATCCATGCGGCAGTGGGCGAGGTCCTGGCCCTTGCCTTGAGATCCTCTATCGCGCGCTTGCCGCCTATGAGTTCCATGGTGGAACGGGTGGTCTGGCGTGCGACGCCCGGCGCCTCTGTGACTATGGCCTTGGCCATCCTGCCCAGCTGCCTGGCGCTCCTGAACGTGGAGTCTGTGCCGCCCATCACAAGGCCGCCGATGACAGCATAGCGGTTGGCACCGTAGAACTTCTTCAGCGTGTTGGTGAGCCTGTAGTGCATCGCGCTTCTCTTGCCGATATCCGGATGGGCTGTGAGCACCTCAAGGCTCTGGGAGGTCCTCGAGATGTACTGCAGGTCCTTTATGGTCATGGCCATGAGGGCTTGCCTGCTGGCCACGGCGGCTTCCGCGCCGCCCTTATTCGCGGCAAGCGCGCCCGCCTTCTCGGCGAGCTCGGTTATCCTGTTGACTATCTTGTGCTCAGTTTCTCCGTAGTTGTACAGCGTCTTCTTGGTCAGAGGTTCAAGCTCCTTGTAAGAGAGCCCGACCGAGCGGCCGAGCGCGAGTATTGCCTCGCCTGTCTTCTGCTCCTGCACCATAGTACCGGATGCCTTGTCAGCGGCTGAGGCGTTCTTGACGGTATTTTTCAACTCCGCGCGGGCGTTGTTAAGGTCAGCATCGCCACGCATGCTGTTCAGCAGCAATTCAGCGGATTTGCCCGCGGCTGCCACGGATGCGACCCGCTTGGCGCTTATGGCATTCTTCATCTCTGTGTAACCGAACGGGGCGAGTATCTGGCCGCTCGCAGTGACACCCTTCGGCGTAGGGAGCCTCGGGGTGGTTATGTCAAGCAATGTCACCGGGGATTTGCCCGCGAAGTAGAGCGAAGCGAGCAGCAGCCCCATTATCAGGAACACACCGAGGCAGGGCAGGGGGCCGCCTGCACCGATGCCGCCAGGCGCTATGCCTGACAGCATGTTCTGCACCATCTGCATGAATTCGGTGGCCGGAGTGACGACCGGGTTGTTGTACTGGTATTCTGCTACGCTCGGGCATGTGGTCGTATCATCAGGTACGTATGTCACCGTGAAGGTGTTGTTCACGCTGCTGGCGACCTGTGAAAGGTCGCATGTGCCATAGTGATATGTATAATCCACCAGAAGGCCGTTGGCATCCGTCTTGTGGGCTGTTCCGGTCCTGTCCAGGGGCACTGCCTCGCAGCCAGGGACATTGCTCAACTGACCTTTGTAGGTGTTGCCCATCGGGTTGAAGTACTGCACCACGAAAACGCCCGTCTGGGCCGATTCGTAGGATATCTGCGTGGCTTGGGGATTATTTTTCTGGAAGTCAAGACTCAGATCCTGCATGCACCTCTGGAAGTCAGGGGCTGGCTTGCACTGTGTCGCCCATCCCTGGTACTGCTCCTGGGTCACAGTGCCCGGGGATGGAGTGCCCACATCAAAGATAAGCGCGCTCATCTGTATGGTCTTGCCGTCCTCTGACGGCGTGATGAACACCTGGCTGGCGTTGACTGCCCCCGGGGGGCAAAAGTCCACACCCGGCATGCCCTGCGCGAAAAGCGCCGAGGCTAGCAACAGGAAGAAGAGCCCGAATGCATACTTCATGGATGTCATGGTATATTCGGGTGTTGGCCGCTTTATAAATGCTTAGGTTCATAGGGTATATGAAAAATACAAAAACTACAAAGTATGTAGTTTAATGTTGTAAAAAGTAATGAAAGGAGGTTAAAAAGGAACCTCACGAGCGATCGGCGTTCCGATCGCGTGTGTGCAGAGTTGCCGCGGCAACTCTGACATGGTTCCTTTTGAGGTGGTTAAAATCAAAGGGCCAAACCCGTTCGCGCCCTGGGAAGAGGATCCCGGGGCCATTTCCGGAAGGAAAGACGAATCCAGGATATTTAATGGTTTCTCCCAGGCGACAGCATCAAAGCAGACAGGCCTGCTGGCCGTCGTTGGGGGGCAGGGGACCGGGAAGACCGCCCTGCTCAGGCATTTCAGGCACTCTGCCGAGAAAAGCGGCATGCTGGCGCCCTATGTCCAGGTGGAGAGGGGCGAGGGGCTTCCTGAGGTGCTGGACAAGCTCTGCCAGGAGATGGCCCTGGAAGGCGGGAAGAAGGCATCTGCGGATAGTGTGGAGAAGCTCCTTCTTGCCGTGGAAAGGGCCCAGGCAGGCACTGGGTTCGGGGCCGTGATATTCATAGACGACATAGACAGCATGAAGAAGGCAGACGAGGCGGTTTCTGCCATAGGCGCTGCCGCCAAGGCATCCTGGGGGAAGAGGAGCGTGTCTTTTGTGGTCAGTTCCACCAGGGAGCTGAAGCTCGATCCTGAGACGGCTACGGTGATGGTGCTCAGGCCCTTCAACGAGCAGGAGGCCAGGGACTTCATGGAAAAGGCGCTCGGGAAGGGGCCGCCGAAGATGGGCGAGGAGTGTCTGGCGAGCATCCTGGCTGACAGCGGGGGGAACCCCAGATTGCTGAAAAGCATCTCAAAGCATATCTATGACAAGCTGAAAGACACCGAGAAGGTGATAACCAAGGGGCACTATCTCGCATATATGCAGTATATCATGAGCATGCTGTCAAGGGAATGGTTCGGGGCAATGTATCAGGAGACTCCTGCCGCTGAGAGGACCATAGTGAAGGTGATGGCTTCTGCGGATGATGGCATGCATGTGTCAGACATCGCCAGGAAGATAGGCAAGCCGCTGGGGCCCGTGACTGCGCTGACCAAGAGATTGCTGGACAGCGGCCAGATAATCAGGATGGACAGGGGCAAATACAAGGTATTCGCGAGACTGTATGCTAAGTATGTGATGCAGAGGGGCTAGGGCCAGTTATTTGGACTTTTCCGACTCGTCTATAACTATTGATTTTCTCTCAACGAAACTGCGTTCGAGTTCGATTTTCCCATCCCTGCCAACCGACCCATATTCTTCCCCGTAAATCTTTTCTGTTATAACGCCCAGAGGCTTCCACTTACCATCGAAACTGGTGTAAAGCTCTTCTGCGCAGAGCAGCCGGCCAGTTAGGCCATCGCTGCGGTATTTGCCCTCCGAGGCGGCCGCAGCGATGTCGCGATTCTCACAGGACGTCAGGAATTTCCCGAACTCAGTGTACTGGGAGGAGAGGAATCTTTGCGGTGGCGGGAAGTCGATGAAGGAGGCCCCGATCCATATTACTGCTCCGGCTAGCGTCGCATACACTGCGGCTTTTGCCATCCTGATGGGAAGCCAGAGTTTCAGCTTGATAGCGCTCCTGTCTGAATATGTGGCGCATGGTTCCGTTTCCGTCACGATCGTGGTATGGTAGCCGGTGGGGTCACCTCTGCCGGATGGGATGTGAGGCGCACACGCCTTTTTCTTGTATGGCCGGCTGCCGCTTCCGCTGATATATCTTTCCGTTACAAAATGGATGCTTGAGAAGCGGAGCCAAAACGCGGATTTGTTTTCGGCTTCTTTTGTCAGCCCGGGAAGGGCCTGCTCAAAGCTGAACTTGTCGCCAGCAGGCCCTGTGGTGGAACCGTCATACCCGAATTTATCCCTAAGCTGCCTTCCAAGGCGCTCGACCTGCTTGCTGGGAGGACTAAGATAAACAGGCATATGAGGGACATGTGCCGGCAATTCAATGCCTTTAGGGGCCTGTGGAACTGCCGGAAGTGCAAAAAGATCCAAGGTCGGTTGGACCTTGGCAGGGTCAGAAGATTTGGCGGCTTCAAGGCAAAACGGCGATGGAACTGTTTCAGGCAATTGTCCAGGCTCTTCCTTTTTTGCCGCTGAAGCCTCTGGCAATGGCAGAAAGGCACCCCAGCTTGCAGCGACGGCACGCGCCCTGGCAGCATTCCTGGATGACGTCGAGGATGGCCCCGCGGGGAAATGTGAGGATTGCGCACTGTCGCAAATCCTGTGTTTGCTGCGCTCCAGAGCGCTCTTCATGAGTGGTGATGGTTCCTGACCGGAATGGCCGTTCTGGCTATCTGCCGCCCCCTTGCCGGAAGGGATGCTGAACCTCGGCTTCTCCGCCATGATTTATATTATTGGGCGACATATTTTAAATGGGATTCAGGTCGCAATCGCCCAGTCAGTAGCGAATACATCAGCGAACTGCCGTGCGATGTCCGCGCTTCTTATTATCACCGATGCCTCGCGGTTCTCATAAAGAGCCGAATTGCTGAAGTTGTGCGAGCCGACCAGGACTGCGCCCCCGTCTATTATCATGAATTTGGAATGCGTGAGCGCGTAAATCCTGCTGGCGTACCTGATGTTGAATCCTTTCGCGGCCAGCTCCTGGTACATAGCGTCATTGCCCCCGCTGATGACATTCCTCTCTATTATTACCCTCACATCCACGCCCCTCGCCTTCGCCCGCTCCAACGCCTCCACCACGTCCCGCGAGGTGAAGACGTACATCTCGATATCAAGCGTCTTCTGCGCGCTGTCTATCAGCGAGATGATTTCATGGCCACCCTCTGGCGAGAAGACCGGCATGATGGTAGGTGTGAGGACGAACGTGCCGGCCAAGAAACAGATAACGATGCCAAATAGCACTCCCAGTACGAACCTGCCCATTCCCCCAAGCATATGGAGGGATTTCCAGCGAAATTATAAAACGCTTTGCTACGCCCCCATCATTACGATACCGAAAAAGTGCGCGAAGAGGTAGTGACTGCGTTGTTGGCCTCGTCTATGCACTTGACCTTCCAGTTGTGGCTGCCGTTGGCTATGACGCTGACAGTGAAAGTGGTGAGGGTGTTGTTGAGGGTTGATGCGTTGGTCTGGTTCAATACATTATCCAGGTAAAGCGAGCAGTTCAACGTCGCTGAGAGGGTGTCCACCGCGGTGAAGTTGAATGAGACCGTGGAGACGCTGAATCTCGCCCAAGTGGCTGGGGATCTGAGAGTGACCACAGGCGGCCGGTCCACGATGAAATCCGATGTTGCGGTTGATAGATGGCCTGCTGTGTCGTTGGACCAGACGATTATCGTGTGGGGGCCTTCTGAGAATGTCTTGGTGACAGCATAAGTGTAGGTCTGATTGGTTGTTCCGTATAAGAACCAGGTCTTGCTGGGATGGGCCTCTGTGACTGAGATGTCCACCTTCACTGATGTTGAGCTGTAGTTGAGGCCGTTGGCAGGGGAGCGGATGTTTATCACAGGGGCCTGGGTGTCCAGGGTGACGCTCCAGGTCGCTGTGCTCTTGGCATGGCGTGCTGTGTCATAGGCAGTCGCATTGAAGTAGTAGGTGCCGTCAGGCAGGCCTGTGAAGTTGGCGAACAGTGTCGGGTCGGTGGTCGTGTTCACCGAGCGTATGAGCTTCTTGGAGGAATTGTAAAGCTGGATGGTTATGTTGGCAAGGTTGGCGTCTGCGGCTGAGACATTCACCTGTATGTAGTCTATCAGCAGGGATGAGGTGGAGTTGAAGGTCGGCGCTGCGAAGGCCATGGTGGGTGAGATAGTGTCCACGATGAAATCCGATGTTGCGGTGGATAGGTGGCCTGATGTGTCGTTGGACCAGACAGTGATTGTATGGGGGCCTTCTGAGAATGTCTTGGTGACAGCATAAGTGTAGGTCTGATTGGTTGTTCCGTATAAGAACCAGGTCTTGCTGGGATGAGCTTCTGTGACTGCAAGGTTGACTTTCACTGATGTCGAGCTGTAGGTTAGGCCGTTGGCAGGGGAGCGGATGTTTATCACAGGGGGCTGGGTGTCCAGGGTGACGCTCCAGGTCGCTGTGCTCTTGGCATGGCGTGCTGTGTCATAGGCAGTGGCATTGAAATAATAGGTTCCGTCATCCAGGCCTGTGAAGTTGGCGAACAGGGTTGCGTCTGTGGTTGTGTTCACTGAGCGTATGAGCTTCTTGGAGGAATTGTAGAGCCAGATGGTTATGTTGGCAAGGTTGGCGTCTGTGGCTGAGACATTCACCTGTATGTAGTCTATCAGCAGGGATGAGGATGAGTTGAAGGTGGGGGAAACGAAGCTGATCGTAGGGGATATGGTGTCAATTGTGAAAGTCCTGGTTTCAGTAGTATTTATGTTTCCCAGAGTATCGTTTGCTGTCGCGTAGAACGCGAATGTCCCTTCTGCAGGCTGATAAGAGCATGGTGATGAGGAACAGTTCTTCACTACGGTGTCATTCACATAAATCAGGATGGCGCTGAGATGCGCATCCGTGGCATTCACGTTGATTTTTTGCGTTGTGCTATATGCGCCGCTCGCAGGCGCCATTTGCACGCGAGGCGCAAGGTCATCCACCACGATGGACGCCATGGCGAGCAGTGCGGACTTGCCCGCATCGTCGGTCGCATTGACCGCCAGAGCGCAATTGCGCTCCACGTTCGAACATCCGAAATCAGCAGGCGTGTTGACAGCGCTGAAAACGCCGCCAGAGAGCGGCCCGCTCATGCTGGTTCCGTTGAGCCTGACGCTTGCGAGGTTTTTGATGGAATTCGCATCCGCATAGACCGTGAAATTGATAGGAGCCGTGCTTTTCACCAGAGTGGCATTCGCAGCGGCATTGTTAATGGTCGGGACCGCGCTGATATCGGTACTGGCCACATAGTAGCTGTCATCTAAGAAGAATTCTCCTGGTTCGGAAGGGTCCCAGGAGCTGTAATACAGGACATTCTCGGAATAGTTTATCCTGAAATAGCCGCTTTCACCCCAGTCCTCACTCCAGCTATTCTTGCAAATCCAATAACCGCCGGTATCGTTATAGCCGACAATCGCGATGGAATGCATGCCTTCGTAACCGCCATAGGCATATTGGTAGACACCGCCCGAATAATAAAAGAAGTCAGTATAAACAGCCATGTAAACAGTGACCGGTCCGTAGGTGCTTATCGCTTGTTTTATGTAACTGGCGCCAGTGTATATGCGGCGGTAATTCGATATTTTCAGGGTCTGGTTCTGCCAGTTCAGGCATTTATTTGAGCATGCATTAGCCGAACCAGAATACGAAAAACAGGATTCCGACACGATGCCTATGTTTTTGGTATGGCTCAATGCTGTGGTCTCGGTATTGCCATCGCTAGAACCATCGCATAGGCCGCCATTGCTCCCTGAGGCGCATGAGGCGATATCCTGCTCTGACAGGTCGATGTCGTATGACGGGTTATTCAGGTCTATCCTGGCTCTGGATTCCGTGATTGCCACAGAAGAGAATGCCCAGCAGTAACCACAATGACCTTGGTCTTTGACCGGAGTCACCCAGTCCCCGCCTTTATTCCTCCAATCTATGGCGGAAGGCGCTGCGCTCCTGGAGAAGGAAACGAACGTGTCACCAGTCTGACTGGACGCCCTGGAAGGCCGGCTATAGCTGAGCATGGCGCTTCTCTCCGCCTCGGACAGGCGCGACATGGAGGTTTCGCCGGCGACCCAGTTCAGGTCCTTTTCATCTATTTTCTGGTTGATGAGGTTTATCCTTTGCCGGGTTGATAGCGAATCCAAACGCGCAGTGATGCCGTCCTTTTGCAGAGCTGGAATGGCCGCGCCAGTGGTGTTTGCGATGAGGGAGGACGTTTCGGAGCATGGTTCCGAATCGCAAGCTAGCGCAAAGATTATGTTGCAGGACAGTAACGCTAATACCAGGAGGAGAGTGACCTTTTCCGCCATGACAAGGATATTCATGCCAACAGTATAAAATATGTGATTATAGCGGAATCCATAGCAGGACTCTAGAGCCTGAGGAAATAGTCTGACAGCTTCACGAAATGCGTCGTTGATGTCCGGTCCATCTCTATGACTTTCCTTTTTTCAAGGCGGTTAAGAGCCATGGCCAGGCTGGATTTAGATATGGCTGTTCTCCTTTCCAGCTCATTGCGCCTAGACTTCCCGCCGCTGCCGAGCAGGTGATTGACTATTTTGAGATCGTTTTGATTCAGCGTTTCCATCATCTCCTTCTTTCCAGGAGTGAGAGCGAGACTCGGGGACTTTTCCGCGGCCGGAGGCTGTGCTATATGGGCAGAGGAGCGGGGAGGGAGCTTTCCGCGCAGGAATACAGCTGCGATTACCAGCAAGGCAAGCACGATGAGGGCATAGAGAAGATAATCCGGTCCCTCTTCGGACTGCGGCAGCTCGTCCAGATGGTAATAGACGGTTATCTGTTTCGAGTAGGGGATTTCGATTGCCAGGCGCGAATCGTCCGAAGAGACGCTTTTCGGCTGCGGGAATGAATTCTCGATTGTCGCGTAGGGCGGAGCGTATATCCTGACGCCTGCGCCGTCCGGAGGCGAGAATGAGAGCTTCCAGCTGGAATCGGTCTTTTTCGTGAGCATGGATGTTGAGAATGAGAAGACTGCCAGGCCGGTTTTCCCAGCCGAGACCATCGCGGTATTATTGACCATCTCGTAGGAGCCGCCGACTATCCTGAAATTCATGGCGTCTTCGGGCAGGCTGACGTTCACGGCATCCCCGCCTTCCATGGAGAGGGTCACAGAAGCGACCCCGGAACGGTCCACATCCACGCTGTATGTGTAGGAGGCGAAGCTGGCACACAGCAAAAGAAGGATGAATAAATGCGCCTTGTTCATGCCTGTTCACACCTGTCCGCGGATATTCCTGGAAGCATATAAATGCCGTTCATGTTTTTATTTGTTCGGCCTCAGGCTGCTTGCCGGGGATTGGAGGAATGCCATATGAACAGATTTGTGATACTCCTGCTCGCCATCGGGCTTATGTCACTGCCCGCTTTCGCGGAGGAGTCTACGGAAACAGGAGAGAACACTACGGTCGCGACCTTAGACGATTCAACGAACGAGAGCGACGTTGAGATTAATGAGAGCGAAGTCGGTTCGCTGCCAGGCGACTGGGATTACGGCTTCAAGAGGTTCTTCGAGGGCGTGGATAATTTCTTCACGTGGGACAAGAGCGAGAGCGCGATTAAGCACGCGAAATACGGGAAACTCCGCGCGATAGAGGCGCACCTCATGACCAAGAAAGCGCAGGGATATGAGGCCATGAACGAGACGGAAGCCGAGGCCAGGGCGCTCGAGATAGTCGAACAGCTTGTCGCTGAGTCCAACGAGGAGCAGGCTGCGGCTGAATCCGAGCTTGAGGATGCGGTGGATGAGGGCAGCGCGAACGAGACCGAGGTCGAGCAGGTGCAGAATTACACCCGCAACAGCATAATCGTCCTGCAGAGGGTCTATGAGAAAGCCCCTGAATCTGCCAAGGACGGCCTTGCACGGGCGCTGAACAACTCCATAAACAACTACGAAAGGCACGTAGAGAAGATGGAGGAGAAGGAGCAGAAAGGGAACCAGACCATTGAAGAAAATGAGACCGAGGATGAAGACGAGAACGAAACCGAGTCCGACACGGTAAACGGCAATGGAAACAAGACAAAAAACAAGGACAACGAAACCGAGACTGGGCACCAGCCTGATGAGCTGAACCAGACGAAAGGGAAGGACAAGAACGAGACCCAGAACGGAAATGGCAAGGGCAAAGACGGAAACGAAAGCGGAGATGAAGGGGAGACTGAAAACGAAGAGGAAGACGACTGAGTCTTCCTTCTTTTCCCTTTTTCTTTATTTTTCTGAGTAATTGGTCAGAACTCAACCGCCAGCTCGGCTGGCGGGCAGTTCTTACGTTTAGATCCTGAGAAGAACTCAGGGCTTTTGACCAATCCCTTTACTTTTGCCCGGAGAAACGCCGTAGTCAAAAGTAATGGGTCAGAACTCAAGATCGCGGTCATCGGAAACTTTTTAGGAAAAAGTTTCATCAAAAACTTACTGTAAGTTTTGGTGAAGCTTTTCCCAAAAGCTTCCTCTCAGGTATTGCATTGTCATCATTATGCAATCTTCTCCCAGCACGCACTTTTAATCCGAACGGTACAAGGAAAGTCTGGAATGATGACTGTTCGACAGACCGAGGGTATCTTAAGCTCCGGAAGGAGCTTGAGAGCTGGGGAACGAAGTTCCCCGGAACGCCCTATGAAGACACTATCACAGCTGACCGTTAGTGTATCTACTCAGGGTTGAGCATTAGCAGGCCATTAGAGGTATTCATACGTTTTCTAAGGAGTCGTCATCTCCAATCTGACTAATGCTCGGTAGTGTTCGGCGCTCCGAACACTGCGCATCATGTTCGCTTTTGCGAACATGATTGCCGACAGCCGCTAGGTACTACAAATGAGATAGAAAGATAAGAAAAAGAAAAGATTACAGGTTGACCTTGAGCCCCAGCTCCTTCTTGAGCTCGCGGTAGCGGTTCCTTATCGTCACTTCTGTGACACCTGCCACATCCGCAACCTCCTTCTGGGTCTTCTTCTCGCCATGCATCGCACTGGCGATGTACAAAGCAGCAGCCGCGACCCCTGTCGGGCCCCTGCCTGATATCAGCCCTTTCCTGAGGGCCTTCTTTATCAGCCTGACAGCCTCTTCCTGGACCTCGCCACCGAGTTTCAGTGCAGTCGCGAACTTGGGCACATACTGGGCCGGGTCGGTGAGGGGAACGTCCACGTGAAGCTCCGCCTTGAGGAACCGGTATGCGCGCCCAATCTCCTTCTTCTCTATGCCCGATGCCCTGGATATCTCATCCAAAGTCCTTGGGATGCCCTGCAGCCTGCAGATGGCATAGATGACAGCGGCGACCACGCTCTCGATCAGCCGCCCGCGGATGAGCTCTTCCTTGACCGCCCGCCTGTAAAGCAATGCAGCGCTCTCCTTGATGTTCTCAGGAAGACCAAGCGATGATGCAACACGGTCAAGCTCTGCGAGCGCGATGACCAGGTTCCTCTCCATGGACGTGGCGATGGACACCCTCTTGTGCCATTTCCTCATCCTGTAGAGCTGGGCCTGCTTCTTCGGGCTTATCTTGCCGCCGCGGATATCCCTGTTGTACTGGTCTATCTCGGTGACAAGGCCCTTGTTCGGCCTCATGTATTTTATGGGTGCGCCGCCCCTGGCCTTCTTCTCCTTCTGCTCCGCATCGAAGGCGCGCCACTCGGGGCCCATGTCGTGGATGTTCTCCGCGATTATCAGGCCGCAGCTGGAACAGAGGAGTTCCCCCTTCTCATAGTCGCGCACGACGCGCTTGCTCTTGCATTCAGGACATTTCGTAGCAGTCTGACCCATACAGATAGCCTCCGCAAACCATAGTAAGGTTTTTAAGAATTTGTAATAAATTTATGAACCTAGCTATTTATAAATTTTTCTGCCAGCCTCCTGGCTGTCGTATCCCGAAATAAGGTTACCTCGGTAAAATCTGAAGACCTTCTTCAGTATATGAAGAAGCTGAATAAGCGGAAAATACGCTGGATTGTCAGGGAAATAGAGAAGAGAGACCTGTCAATCTACCAGATAGCAAAAC
>JACCLH010000019.1 GCA_013425375.1 Microcaldota archaeon
CCTTGTTGGAAGCCAGCACGCCGAGTGCTGGCGAATAGACTAGTGCGTTCAGTCCCAGCAATGCAACATCATTTACGCAAAGTATTTGGCAATCCTTCTTTATTGCCTAAAATGTTCCATTATTTAACTGATTAGCTATAACTTGGACGGATCTAGTCCACCTGGTGTATTCGTTGGCTCGTGGAACTACCCAAAGGTATATGTCGGACCTATGCTCAGCCCGACCCAAGGCGACACAGCCGTCATGGACAGGCCAGAGGGCTGGATACCTTCAAAGAAAACCCAGGACGACATCATCGGCTTTAGGCTCAATCTTGTCAGGGGAAAGCAGGATGTCGGAATCAAGGATCTGGACAATAAGCTGGTGCAGAAGCTCCAGGAGATTTCTTTGGCTGAGAAGTCCGTGGAGAGCGAGGCTGACTTCAGGTACAAGCCAAAAGGATTCACATTCGACGAGGAGCACCAGCCGTTCGGGCCGAGCGCTCCCTTGGAAAGGTTTGACATAGGCAATGTGAGGTGGGAGAAGCACCTGCAGGATGCTTTCTATGACACTGACCTGAAGGCAGGGGAGGCAGTGAGCGACTTATACAAGGACGGCGTGCTGTTCTCCCAGATACAGAAGGCATTCTCCACAGGCACCATGGGAATGGGCAGGAACAGGAAGCTGGTGCCCACAAGATGGTCCATAACAGCAGTGGACAGCGCGTTGGCAGACCATCTCTACGAACAGGTCATCTACTATGACATAATAGACAGCTTCCAGGTCTATGAGTTCTCGAGTTTGAACAACTATTATGCTGTGATATTGACGCCGACCCCCTGGCAGTATGAATGGCTGGAGGCCTTCATCCATATCATGGGCAAGGAGGAATACGTCTTCGCTGATAGGGAATGGACAAAAGGCAAGAAGACATATTCCACTGTGGGCGGATGCTACTACAGCTGCAAGTTCGGGGTGTTGGAGGCCCTGGAGAGGATGAAGAAACAGGCAGGCGCGATTGTCCTGCGCGAGGCGTATGAAGGCTATGTGCCCCTGGGCGTATTCAATGTGCGCGAGAATGTGAGGAACGCGTTGAAACAACCGCACAGGGAATTCTCTTCGTTCAGGGATGCGCTGACTTATGTCTCCACACGGCTGCGGTTGCCGCTATCAAGATTCATAGACCAGGGAGTCATGATAAGGGAGATGCTGACCAGCAGGCAGACCACGCTGGGCAGCTTTTAGGCCTTCACAAGCGCGTACTTCTTCTCTATGTTGATGAAGGACAGGTCCACTTTTGTGGATAGTGCCTGGAGGACAGTGTTTGCAACATAGTAGGAAACCGCTATGCCTGCTGCGAATGATAGCCTTTCTATCGCAACCACCGGCAGGAGACTGAACCAGGAAGCCGCAGGTATGCTGAACGCATATAGATATACTACGCTGCCGATTGCATGCGCAGTGAAAGTAGCCCCGAGGCTCCTGGCGATTATGTTCTGCTTGTAGAAGGTCGCACCTATCGGGATAAGCCAGTAAAGGGCATAAATCCATGCCTCCTGGCCTATGGGGTTGAGCCAGAAAAGGAGCATGCAGACCGCTGCGACCAGGGCGGTCGCCTTGTTCTTGCTTCCGAAATAGATGGCGGCTGCCGCCATTGTGAAGAAACTCACGATTACTGGGAGTTCGAGCGCCTTGCCTGTTAGAAGGAAATTGGATAATGAGACGATGAGGACTGAGAGCACGCCCATCGCAGGGCCGAGTATGCCAGCCGCCATGGGACCGATGAACTGGAACAGCGTGAACTTGGCATCGAACTTGACGCCGATTATGGCCGAGTAGTTGACCTGGTAAAGCAAAAGCCCGATCAAAGAAAATATCAGAAGGAACGCGACACTCCTGCTGGTAAGCTCCAAACCAAAAATCTTCATAGGTCCACCTGCTCTCTCAAGTGTTATGCCCGGACGTTCCGAGCAAACTTTAATTACAATGATAGCGCATTTAAACCATAGCGCTATTTCGTGTTTCTTATGGCTGGCAAAGGACAGGCAGGGAGCAGGGATGACATCACATCATACCTCCAGTCCCTGAACCGGATGGGGGCAAAGCTCGGACTGGAGCGGGTGACAAAGCTTTTGGATGCATTGGACAGGCCGCAGGACAGCTTCAGGACAATCATTGTTGGCGGGACGAGCGGCAAGGGCTCCACTGCGGCTATGATATCTTCAGTGCTTACAGAGGCGGGATACAAAACAGGAAGATATACCAGCCCGCATCTTACGAGCATCACCGAGCGGATTGTTGTTGATGGGAAAGAGATAAGCGAAAGCGATTTCGCGAGGATGATAACCAAAGTGCGCGAGGCAGTAGATAGGATGGCGGAAACGCAATTTGATCACCCCACATTCTTTGAGGTCGTCACTGCCGCCGCATTCTGCTATTTCAGGGAGAAGAGAATAGATTTCGCTGTGCTTGAGGTGGGGCTGGGGGGGAGATTGGATGCGACAAACACCACGAGCGATGCGAACACGCCCGTATCCGTGATAACCAATATCTCGCTCGAGCACACCACGATACTCGGGGATACGATAGCGAAGATAGCATACGAGAAGGCGGGGATAATCAAGCAGGATGGAATATTGGTGACAGCTGCGCAGGACGAGGCGCTAGGTGTTTTTGAAAAAGCATGCAACGAGCGGAACGCGAGGATGTTTGTTGCAGGGAAGGATATCGTGGTGACGCGGGTGGACGCGGACTCGGACGGGCAGGTTTTCGATGCTGAGCTTGCTGGAAAAAAATATGCGCATCTGCATATCCCGCTCCTGGGGCGCCACCAGCTGGAGAACGCGGCCTGCGCCATCGGTGCGGTGGAAGCGCTCGGATTGCGCGGGGTGGAAGTGGATGACGGAGCGATGACGCGCGGATTGAAGAAGACAAAATGGCCTGGAAGGATGGAAATCGTCCAGAAGAAACCGCGTGTGATGCTGGACGGGGCCAAGGACGCTGAAGCGATGAGGAGGCTTTGGAAAGCGATAGAAGAAGACATGAAATACCGGCGGCTTGTCCTTGTCATCGGCATATCATCAGACAAGGATATTGATGGCATGGTAGGTGCGATAGCCCCGCTCGCTGACAAGGCGGTCATCACTGCGCACAACGTGGCAGGACGAGCAGCTGATATGCAGATGATAGCGGACAGCATGAAAAAACACGGCGTTGAGCATGTGATGGTGCCTGATGTGAAGGATGCTGTGAAGAAAGCGATTTCGCTCGCAGATGAAGATGACCTGGTGCTGGTCACCGGTTCGCTTTTCACTGTCGCAGAGGCAAGGGAACTCTGGCACAAAACCAAAACCAGATGGGGCAGGGAGCTAAGCGAGACTCCGAAAAAGTGACCAGAGCGGCGCAGACGTTTTAAAGCTTCATATAGTATATCACTCTCATGCATCTACGCTACCTTCTCATATTTCTCATACTATCCCAGCTGACGGTCCTGACCTTCGCGGAGAGCTGCATAGGATATACGGATTCGTTCGATGTGCGCGTGCTGGACGCGAAGCTCAGACCCATAGAAGGCGCAGTGGTGAATGTGACGTTCGACAGGGGAACGTCGTTCGGAGATAAATATTTCACCACAACGCCCAGGTACACAGATGCCCAGGGCAAAATCCATTATGATGTGCTGAACCAGGGCACGACAACCAGGACAATAGACTGCGCCATAACCATAAGCGCTTCGGCTGGCGGCTCCACAAAGAAGGTTGTGATAACGGCCAACAAGCACGGCAGCCCGGTGGACTTGATATTCACCGACGTCTATCCGGTGAGATTCTATGTCAGGGACCAGGAACGCGCGCCGCTGGTCAATGCTTCGGTCATGGTAGGCAGCATCACCAACAATACCGACAGCTCAGGTATGGTCAAGTTCTTCTACAAGGTTGGCACGTACAGCTATTTCGCCAGCTACCTGGATGCCCAGCAGGCTGGAACCCTTACAGTGGAGAATGACACCGAGTTCGAGGTCATATTCGCGCACTATGCGATATCCTTGGATGTCATGGATGATACCGGAGAGCCGCTCAATGTCACATTCACCATAGCAGGCCAGAGGTTTGAGGCTGCCGACGGCCATTTCGAGAACGGAAGGGTTTTCGGGGAAGAGGTGCCATACACGGTCGAGTACAGGGGTCTGGTCAGGGAAGGTGTGATGACGCCGGCCTCAGAGCCTTCCATAACCATCATCTATGATACCCACTCCCCGATGTTCGGGGACATCGTGCCTGGTGAGAGCGGCGGCAGGCCCCAGCTTACCATACCTGTATCAGACCCCAACCAGCATGCCAGCGGCCTGGACCTGTCAAGCATGAAGGTGCTCTACAAAATCGAGCCTTCTGACGAGACCTCGCCATGGAGCAGCGCTGTCACATTCACGAGCGGCCGCGACAAGTTCACTGCCCAGTTCCCTGAGCTGCCCCCTGATTCAATAGTGAAGTTCAGGATAGAGATAAAGGACATGGAAGGCAACATGGCCGAGATAGACGGCAAGTTCTCCATCCTGCCTGTGGAAGTTCCACAGAATAACACGCAAAACCAGACAAATCCACCAGAACCTCCGGAAGAGGGTCAGGGAATACCATTTTATTACATACTTATTGGTGTGATTATAGTCATTTTGGCCGTTTATATGGTATTCCGACTCAAGTCTAAAGCCGTGGGAGGGACGGAAAAGGGCTAGATTTATAAATTGTGTGTTTTATAACTATAATCACTGAGATTCATAAACTACAATAAAATGATAGATTGTTTAAAGGTGGTAAAACATGCCGCGCGGAAAGAAGATAATAATCGAAACGGAAATCGACGACGACTTCGTGGACAGGTTCAGGGCTATCGACCTTGATGAGATAAAGAAGGACCGCGAGACTACCGAGAGGGGACTCTCATCCTCCGTGGCCAGCGTCTTCAAGGTGGCTCAGAACCTTTATCGCCAGAAGGCGAGTGAGGACGAGCTGGAAGGCAAACACGAGCTGTTCTCGGTCAGGTCAGCGTATGACTATCTCAAGGACAACGGAGTATTCATATCGTTCAGGGCTTTCGGCGGAAGGATCGAGCGTGGCACCATACCTTTCGTGAAGGTCGGCAGGAAGAGATACATACCGAAGAGCGTGCTTGATGACATAACCAGCACCAAGAGCGAGTTCTTCACGGTGAAGGAGGCCTTCGAGGACTACAGGAAGGCCAATCAGGAAATCAACTTCAGGGCATTCATAGGAAGGATAGAGAAAGGCTCCATCCCGTCCGTGAAATTCGGCACCAGGAGGCTGGTGCCAAAGGAGGCCATAGAGTCGCTCACGCACATAAGCTCCAATTACTTCTCTGTGAGCGAGGCCATAAAGGAGCTCCACAAGGGCGGCATCAAGATAAAGAGGAACGCCTTCGAGAGGCGCCTCGACCGTGGAAGAATCCCGCATGTCAAGATAGGCGGCAGGAGATTCATCCACGAGGACGTGATGCAGGAACTCGTGGACAAGGAGATCAGCCTCAAGAAGTAGGATTGTCCTTTACTTTTTATCCTTTTTCAGCCCGGTTTCCTGGGCTCAGCAGTTTTATTACCTTTCTTAAATATACAGAACTGATGGTCACTGTCAGGAGGCGCGCTTTCTTCATAGACGCGGGATATACTGTCAGGAACGGTAAGACGTACATATCGCTCATCCTGAAGGGGAAGAAGACTGTGAGGATATACTACCAGTACGACCCTTATTTCATAGTTGAGGCGCCTTTAGAGAAGAAAGACGAGCTGATGGCCGTAAGGGCGCGCGGAAGGCGTGGGGAGGAGATATCACCCCTGCGTGTGGAGGAGACAGAAAAGAAGGTCGGGCTGGAGAAAAAGAGGATGCTCAAGCTCTACTGCAGGGAGCCGTCCCATGTGCCTGTGATGAGGCAAGCCGTCCCCTATCCTTGCTACGAGCACAACATACCGTTCACGAGGAGGTTCCTGTTCGACATGGGACTTTGCCCGCTCCATGTGATGACATACGAGCGCGAAGGGAGGCAGATAAAGAAGATATTGAAGGTGAAGGAAGGCGACCCGAAGCTGAGCGCGCTGAGCTTTGACATCGAGACCTACAATCCCATGGGTGCTCCCAGGGAAGGCAAGGATCCGGTCATCATGATAAGCTACTGCGGCAAGAAGAAGGGCGTGCTCACCACCAAGAAATCCTCCAGGGAGTTCGTGGAGACCGTGGCTGATGAGAAGGAGATGCTCAAGAGGTTCTGCGCGATTGTTAGTGAAGAGGACCCGGATGTGATTGTGGGCTACAATTCCGCGAATTTCGATCTGCCGTACCTGAAGGCAAGGGCAGAGGTGGTGAAGACGCCGCTTAGGTTAGGAAGGTATGGCGCCGGCATCAGGGAGCTCAAGAAAGGGCTTATCACAGGGGTAAGGCTGAACGGACGCGTGCATTTCGACCTTTATCCGGCTGCGAAATTCTTCGGCGTGATAGGCCTGATAAAAGCCCAGCGGTTCACATTGGACGAGGTTGCCGGAGAGGTCCTCGGAACCAAGAAGCTGAAGATGGATAAGGGCGAGATATGGAAGCTCTGGGACAGCAGCGAGATAGACAGGCTGTGCGACTATTCCCTGGTGGACTCGGAGCTGGCGCACGCCCTATCCGAAAGGCTGCTGCCGCTGGAGATGGAGATGGCCAGCGTGGCGAAGATGCCGCTGTTCGAGACAACATTGTCAACGAGCGGGCAGCTGGTGGAGAACCTGCTGATGTACCATGCCACCGGAAGGAACGAGCTCATACCGTCCAAGCCCGGCGGAGACGAGATAGGCGAAAGGATAAACGCGCCCATCCAGGGCGCGTTCGTGAAGCTGCCTGAGCCAGGGATATACGAGAACGTGGCTGTGCTGGACTTCAGGGGGCTGTACCCGTCTATCATAGTGTCGTATAACATAGATCCCGGCACGCTCATCGCGGAAAGCAAGCACGGGGTGCATGACACGCATGGAGGGACTGAACACAAAGCGCACCAAGGGAAAAGCGATGATGTCTTCGTCTCACCCACCGACGCATCATTCTCCAAAAAAGAGATGGGCCTCATTCCATTCGTGCTTGACTACCTGATAGACATGAGGATGAAGCTCAAGAAGGCGCTGAAGACAGCTAAGAAGGACACCGAGGAATACGCGAAATTGAATGCGCGGTCGCAGGCATTGAAGATCCTGGCAAACAGCGTTGCAGGGGAAGAACCGGTCTTAGTCATGTCTCCATCCGGAAAAACCAGGATAATGCCTATAAAGGAATTTGTAGAGCCGCGGCTTGGTGATGAACGATTAGGGGAAACAAGATTGGGTGACGGAAACGGCTGGAAAGCAGCCTGTTTCGTCAATGGGAGAATGGAATATAGGCCCATAAGAAAAGTGATGCGGCATCCTGCGAGGAAGCTTCTGAGGATAAGAACAAAAAGCGGAATGGAGGTGAAGGTGACTCCCGATCATAGCTTGTTTTCTCTTAATAGGCAATGTGAAATTGTGCCGATACGGGGCGCAGAGCTCGAAAAAGGGGACCACTTGGCAATACCAAAAAAAATACCGCCTTCCTGCTCGAACCATGAGGTTGAGATAAATATAATAAAAGAGCTGGCTTGCCTTCCTGATGCAGATACTGAGGACTTCATCCTCACTACGAAGTTGGAGGAACCGCTTGATGTCCTAAAAAACCAGCGCGTTCTGCTTGATGCGATAGAAGATGAAGGAATCGAGAACTGCGCAGCAACTGTCGCAGGAAGGACGGGCTTGGGATACAAGACAGTCATTAATAACATGACCAAACTGGCTGATGCTGGCTTTGCCACGGCGACCAGAGATAGGTGCAGATGGTGTTTTGCACAGAACAAATCAAGCCAGGAGTTTGTGAAATACGAGAAGCTGGTTCTTTCGAAGCTGAAATACGACCCAAACACGAGAATGCATGTGGTCCAGTTCAACGAGGTGAAAATGAATATCAATCGTGTGGAAGATAGTTTCCTCAGGCACTTTGCTGTGGGGGCATGGAACGGAACCAAATTGCCATGCATGCTAAGAATCACCGGAAAAATCGCTAGATTCCTCGGGTATTTCGTAAGTGAAGGCCATTCAAGAAAACAACGCAATCAGCGAGGAGGAATGAGTTATACAGTAGCGCTCACCAATTATAATCAGGCCATTCTCGAAGACATGGAGAACTGCGCACAAACCTTTGGGGTGAACGTGACTCGAGGAAAACATGTTGTGCAACTTAATGCACATATCATTTATAGTCTCGTCAAGCACATCTTTGCGGCAGGAGATGGGGCATATGAGAAAGACGTTCCGCATGTGATTTTTGATGCCGACCCCGCGATAAAACGAGAATTCCTGAAGGCATACTTCTTAGGGGATGGAAATTATGAGGCGCATTCGAAGAGGTACCGATTCACTACAGTAAGCAGAAAACTGGCCAATTCGCTTGTGGCACTCATCAGGCAGCTCGGAATCAGCAGTGTCTCAATAAAGAGGGATTCGAAGTTCTATCGTATAGTCGTGTTCGATGATCTCTTTGGCCATGCCCATAGAACAAGAAACCGCCATCCTTCTCTTCATCTCCCTGGTAAATACATAGAAAAAGAGATACGGGAATTGAAAAACATAAAATATTATTATGCATGCAAAAAGAGGATTGGTAGGGATAAACTGGCTGGATTTTATTCAGAATACATGAGAAAGATAGGGAAATCTGAGAAGATTGAAAAGCTGCTGGGCTTTGCTGAAAGCGATCTTTACCTGGATGAGGTCACACATATCGAGGCAATCGATTCCGAAGAACCAGTATACGACCTCTCGGTCGAAGAAGCGGAAAACTTCATAGGCGGTTTTGGCCTTCTTTGCCTTCATAACAGCTTTTATGGCTATATGGGCTATGCCAGGTCGAGATGGTATTCACGCCCCTGCGCGGAGAGCGTGACCGCATGGGGAAGGAAGCACATCGCAGAGACTATAGAGAAGGGCGAGAAGGCCGGCTTCCCTGTGCTCTATGCCGATACTGATTCCGTCTTCCTGCTCTACAAGAACAGGGATGACGTCATAAAGTTCATGAACAGCGTGAATGCTGCATTGCCTCCGAAGATGGAGCTTGAGCTGGAAGGATTCTATCCGCGCGGCGTGTTCGTGAGCAAGAAGGGCAGCGAGGAACGCGGGGCGAAGAAGAAATACGCCCTGCTCGGGGAGGACGGAAGGATAAAGATACGGGGATTCGAGCTGGTCCGCCGCGACTGGTCCATGATAGCCAAGGAGACCCAGCTCAAGGTGCTTGAGGCAATCCTGAAGGAAGGCAGCAAGGAGAAGGCAGTGAAGATAATCCGTGATGTGGTGGCAATGCTTCAGGAAGGCAAGGTGCCGTTGGAGATGCTGGCCATAAGCACCCAGCTCAACAAGGACCCTGGAAGCTATGAGGTGGCGAGCCCTGAATTGTCTGCTGCCAAGAAGATGCTGAAGGCAGGCATCCCTGCCGAGAAGGGCACGGTCATATCCTATGTGGTCAGCAGGAACGGCAAGAGCATATCTGAGAAGGCAGAGCCGCTGGAACTGGCCAAGGACTATGACGCTGATTATTACATCAACAACCAGGTGCTGCCTGCGGTCATGAAGATAATGAAGGAGCTCGGCTATGATGAATACAGCATGAAATTCGGCGGCAAGCAGAAGAGCCTGGAACACTTCTTCGGATGATGCCATGCCTCATGACGAGAGGATAGCGTGGCTGGACGCCGGAAGGGTCCTTGCCGCCGGCTTCGTGGTGCTTTTCCATCTGCTGTACGAGCTGTGGCCTGATTCCGGACTGCGGCCGGTGGGCTTCATGGGAGCGTCGCTCTTCTTCATCCTCAGCGGGTTCTCGCTGGCCTCCAGATATCCGGAAGCGATATCGTTCAGGCTCGACTGGATGAAGAAGCGCTGGCTGAGAATCGCTGTGGTGTATTATCCTGCCCTGGTGGCGGTGTTCTCGCTTTTCCCTACGCAGGTGACGCATGCCGGACTGTTCGCGCTCTTCACGCATTTCGGTTTCATAGACTTCCTGTTCCCTGACACCGCATACGCCATAATCAGCCCTGCATGGTTCCTCATACCCCTCATGGGGCTTTACATCGTTTTCCCGTTCCTGAACAGGCTCGTGAAGATGAATGGCTGGGTGGTCCTGCCTGCGTTCATCGCCATGGCCCTGCTCCGCATGAGCGAGCCTTACAGCTGGACATCGTTCTCGCCGCTCTTCTTCCTTGGGGAATTCTGCTTCGGCATAGCGATAGTCCATGGAAGCAGGCTGCCGGCATATGCCTCCGTGCTGGTGGCGCTGTTTCCGAATCCGCTGATGGCCATCCCCTATGTCATATTCTTCGTGCTTTCCAGGCTTCGGCTGGAGGCGCTCGGACCTGTGCTGGCGCCCATTGGCAGGCGCACGCTGGAGATATTCCTTTTCCATGAGGCGTTCGTCAAGGCTGCGGTAGGCAGATGGAGCTTCTACGGTCAGGGCGTCGCCATAACGCTCGTGGCGGTGTCATGCGCCTTCTTATTGGTCGTGGCCGTCTCATCTGCCCTGGAACGGCGCTTCCTCAAACATTAAAAATGATGCTTGAGATATAGCTGCATGGCCACTCCCACTACGCTGAAGAAAAAGGAGGAAGAGGACTTCAGAAAAATCGTGAATGACTGGCTCGCTCGTGCCATGTTAAGCACAGGCGGTTTCAATCCTGAAGTGATGAAGCAATATGAGACTGCCGGACTGGAAAGCCTGAAAAGGAAAGCAGGGCAGGAAGGCCAGAAAACGGCGCAGGAAACCTCCAAGAAACAGCCGCTTGAGGCCGTGGTGGTCTCCAAGAACAAGAAAGGGATGGTGCCTGTGAGCAAAGCTGGTCCGGGCGAGGTCACAGTGACGCAGGTCGCAAGGATGATAAGCCCTGACATGACCATGGAAGCCATAGCGATGACAGAGGCATTGGGCGACAGGATCAAAGCCGCGGAGACGCCAGGACAGTTGGATTTCCGCAAATGGGTGAAGCGAGGTTAATATTATGGTTTCACTGGATTTCGTAGATGACGAAGGCAAGGCCAGGATAATCTCCATGTGGAAAGGCATGAGCGAGTCGGACAAGGCCCACTTCATCAACCAGGTGGCGCTCGCCATGAGCATATGGGGAAGCGATGAGAAGGGAAGGCGCCTCGTCGTGGAAGTCCTCAGGTTAATGACCGATGATGGCACCCAGACGCTTGCTGATTTCGGCCTGTATGTGGATAAGGTCGCTGCCATCAAAGAGGCCGCAGGGCTCTCGGACAAGATAAAGAGGGCCACCGTAATCATAGAGGGATACCGGGTGAAGAACTCGCTCTCATCCGAGCCCCACCGCGAATTATTCTGATTTTCCATAACGGGTTTTCCTATGCGATTATGCGCTATGTGCAACTCTGCCAATGGCTCCTCTTTCGAGGAAGGTGAGTGCCATATTTGCAGGGGCAGTGCCATGAAAACCGAGGGCATGGTCAGCGAGGCCTCTGCGCTTCTTGTGAAGGAAGGCGTGGAAAGCTTCTCCATATCCACCATCATACCCAAGGACTGGTTGATACGGGAGGAGGACGTCTGGGACAGGAAAGCAGGAGCTGCCGAGAGCATCAAGAACCTGCTCAACAGGAGGATATCCGCTGCATTGCGGAAGGCGAGCGGGGCGGAGTATTCATCGGACGGGGAGTGCAGGATTGTTTTCGACTATTCCAAAGGTGCTGTGGAGCTCCAGAGGAACGAGCTTTTCGTCTTCGGAAGGTATAGGAAGCTGGCCGCAGGGCTTTCCCAGAGCAGGTGGAAGTGTGCGAAATGCGATGGCAAGGGATGCTCACACTGCGGCGGCAAGGGCAAGTATTATGATTCTGTGGAGGAGAGGATAGGCGAGCCTTTCAAGAAGGCGACCGAAGCCCAGGACTATGTCATGCATGCGTCAGGGAGGGAAGATGTGGACGCCACCAACAGCGCCGGGCGGGGGTTCGTTCTGGAGATAAAAAACCCGAAAAACCGGAAAATAGACAATGCGGCGCTGGCGGGCGAAATCGCAGCGGGCGGCGAGGTCGCGGTCTCTGATTTGCGCGTCGTGCCGAGGGGCTTTGTCGAGGTCGTCACAGAGTCGCATTTCGACAAGACCTACAGGGCAGAGGTGGAGTTCGGCAGGAAGATAGGCGAAGAGGATGTGGCGAAGATGGCGTCCCTGAAAGGGAAGACCATACTCCAGCAGACGCCTGCCAGGGTAGCGCATCGGAGAGCGGACTTGGTCAGGCACAGGAAGGTGAAAAAGCTGGAAGCGACGGATGTTAAGGAGAACAGCGCCACGCTCATGATAAAGGCCGAGGCAGGCACCTACATAAAAGAGCTGGTATCCGGGGACAGCGGAAGGACGATCCCGAGCATAGCCGGCCTGCTTGGCACCACGGCCACGTGCAAGAAGCTGGATGTGGGAAAGATAGAGGACGGGTTCCTGGACTTCTGCATTTCCACGAAAGAGGCCTGAACGGTCAGGTTCCGGGAATCTTCTTCACGCCGTATTTGCCCATGTATTCCTCATAGCGGCCGAAAATCTTGTCTGTCACATAGACCTTGTTGTCCACTGCGCGGCCTTTGAGATGGGAGAATATGCTGCCGATGTTGTCTATGGAATGGACAGGGATGCCTGTGTCGTCCGTGAACTCTGCCACTGCAGATGCTCTCCTGCCCATCTCCATCCGGTCCACAGCGACCACGATGCCTTTCACCTCGGCCTTGAGCGAGTCCTCCAGCTTCTTGATGGCCTCAAGCTTGGTGCCACCGGTGGTCATGACGTCGTCCACGATCACCACGCGCTGGCCATGGTCCAGGTTCTGGCTGCCAACGAACACAGCGGACGCGTCGGCGCCATGCATCTTCATCTCCTTCCTGTCGAAGAGCCATCTCTTGTCCATGCCCATGGAATTCAGAGCCATGGTGGCGCTGATTGCAAGCGGAATCGCCTTGTAGGCAGGGCCGAAGACCACGTCGAAATCCGTGCCGAACGACTCGTTTATCTTGCTGGCGTAATATCTTCCCAGCTCGGATATGGCCGAGCCCTGGGTAAGCACTCCCAGGTCTATGAAATATGGCGACTGGCGGCCGCTCTTCAGCATGAAATCGCCGAATCGTATGGCTCCGTGCCTGGCCAGGAATTCTATGAATTGTATGTTCAGGTTATCACCGAAGGCACTAGGAGGACAAGCTATTTATTCCTGCACATCGTGTTTAATCTGTGGGAAAAAAGCTCGGCGCAGCGTCTATGTCCATAGCGGTGAACACAGCGCTGCTCATCAGCAAGATAGCCGCCGCATTCATAACCGGCAGCATCGGCCTTTACGCGGAATCAGCGCACTCGCTCTTCGACCTCCTCGCTTCGTTTCTCGCCTATCTCGGCATAAGGAAGGCAGAGGAACCTGAGGACCGCACCCACCACTTCGGCCATGAGAAGTTCGAGAACCTGTCCTCCATGCTGCAGGCCCTGCTCATCACAGGGACAGCGTCCGTAGTCCTGTTCGAGGCATACCAGAAGTTCTCCGAACCGGGCAAGGTGGATTTCTCAGAAGCAGGCATCCTGCTCATGCTCATATCCATTCCGGTGACCTACTTCACATCGCGCTACCTGGGCGATGTGGCTAAAAAGGAAGGAAGCTCTGCGCTGGAGGCAGACTCTGCACATTTCACCACAGATGTGGTGAGTTCGGCTGCGGTGCTTCTGGGGCTTATCGCGGTGAAGCTGGGATTCCCGCAGGGCGACCCGCTCGCGGCCGCCGTGGTAGGGCTGGTGATGCTTTACATCTCGGTGGAACTCCTGCTCCATTCGTTCTTCGTATTCATGGACTTCAGTCCTGACAAGGAAACCATGGCTAAGATAAAAGGCGTGCTGGTGGCTGAGAAAAGGATAACCAGGTTCCACAAGCTGAGGGCGCGCATCGCAGGAAGCAGGATACTGGTGGATGCGCATATACACCTCCCCCACGGCATGCCTGTGGAGACCGCGCACACTATAGCGCACGAGATAGAGACCATGATACTGCGGGAAGTGCCCCAGGTAAAAGAGGTAAACATACACATAGAGCCGGATTGAGGATTGCAGACCAGGATTATTACGTATTTTTATAAACACTAAGGCCCACTTACAGGTATATCAGTCGAGTGGGGGAAAACATGACAGTTGAGCTTGGTGATGGTCACCTGTGCGTACTAAGCGACAAAACACGAACCCGAAGCACTGGAAAAGGTTTCGGGAAGTATGCGACATTAATCGACAGAAATGTACCAAAGCCCAATGAAACAGAAGTGAGGATGAGGGTGGAGGTCGGCCGCTCCAATATGTGGCAGGTGGCAGCCACCATCAACCAGCGGCTTGATGACATGGGCTATGAATGCCACGGCCCGCTCCTCTCCGGTGACGATGGCCTTTTGACCCGGCTCAACATCAAACGTTACGAGACTTTCACGCTGACATATGACATAGTTCATCTTATGTCAAGAAAGAAATACGGAACAGTCAAGGCCGCGTACGCTATAAGTGAGCACCAATCCGAGTCCCACCTGCCAGCGCATTTTAGGAGTGGGAACGATTTCGACCTGTCAGGACTGGAAATCTCCACAAGATACCCGCATATTGCTGACACCCTCCGTGGCCCCTATAAAATCGATTATTGCCCCGAAATTGTCGGATCGAAATAGCTACCCGAGTCGTTTTCATAATCGTTTCAGCGACCCTTGGCCCCTTCCCTTACTGCTTTCACCATCTCTTTTATCTTGGCGACTGAGCTCTCCCTCTCGAAGGCTGTGCCCACCTGGATTATGTCGGCACCGGCTTTGATGACTGCCTTGGCCTGGTCCGGGGTCCTGATGCCGCCCGCAGCAACATAGGGTATGGTTATGCAGGACTTGACCGCGCTTATCATCTCCAGCGGGACATGGCCTTCGGCAGGGTTGCTGCCTGCATCGGTTATGAAGAACCTGAAGCCCATGTACTCTGCGGCCATGGCAAAGGCCGCGGCTATTTTCGGCTTGCTCCTTGGGAGTCTTTTCGCATCGCCCACCCATCCGACAGTGCCTCCTGGGTCCACGACCACATAAGCCACTGGCAGGGGCTCTATGCCATAGCGTTTCACCATCGGCGCTGCGAGCACCTGGGCCTCGCTTATCCAGTAGGTGTTCCTGGAGTTGAGCATGGACATGAAATAGACCGCGTCTGCGTATTTGGTGAGCGTGCCGATGTTGCCTGGGAAAAGGACCACAGGCTTGGAGACGCTCTCTTTTATGGCCCGGGTTATGGAATCCAGGTCCTCGCCCTGGACTCCGGTGCTGCCGCCGATGAGTATTATGTCCGCATCTGCCTCATCGGCGTTCTTGGCGGTCTTCACCGCCTCCTGGGGCGATTTGTAGTCCAGGGGGTCTATGAGGGCGAAAAGAAGCCCTTTTTTCCTGTCAAGCTCCTGGAGTATATACTTCTCTATCTTTCCTTGCATAGTCATGCAACTCCTGCCATGTTTTTCAGCAGATGCAACAAAATAGCAGGACCTATCATGCGCGTGGGCCGGTCCATATGGCCATGATGCGACAGATAGCTATCACAATCCAGCTTCTTAAGCCTTCTGCCGAAGGCAGACATCTCCCGGTCAGACATGGATGCCAGGTAGTCATGGATTATGAGGTGCATGGCTAGGTCAGGACCGTACCTCAGCCGCCATTCCATGTCATAGCGCTTGGGGTTGGTGGCGTGGCGGCCTGCGAGCGCCCCGCAATTTCCCCCGAATATGACCCCGCCGCCGGTGGTGGATTTCACCTGGCCTGCGGCATCCCCTGCGAGAAGCACATTCCGTTTCCCAAGGCGTATGGCTGTCTGGGGACGCGTTTCTATCGGTATCACAGCGCCTTTCGGACGCGGCGCGTTTTGGACGGATTTCAGCCTCAGGAGCCGCTTCCAGGATTCCAGCGGCTTGTGGGGAAGTTCCACCCCGACTCCGAATTCGGCGGTGCATTCGTTGCGCGGAACCACCCAGGCGAAGAAGCCCGGGAACCTGGTGTTTGAGAGGAAAACCTCCACCACACCAGGGTCATTGGCCATGTAGGGCAGCACTGCCTGGAGGGTGGAGACATGGCGCTTGATTGGGTTGAAGCGGAAATGCCTTGCCACAGATGATAGGGGGCCGTCTGTCCCGATTATGTTGTCTGCATGGAAACGGTTGCTGATGCGCTCGCAGTAGTTCATCTTGGCACCCTCGGTCTCGGCCCTGGAGGCAAGCGCCTGGTCCATTGCAGCCCTGTCGCAGACAAAACCGACCGGTTTTTTCCTCCTTACCGAGAGCTTCTGGTCTGCGAGATGGATATCGGCACCTCTTATGGGCTGGGTGGCGAATCTCCTGTAGTCTATGAAATCCGAGAGCGTGTTGAGGCCGTCAATGGAGAAAAGACCTGAGCAGTTCTCAGGTATGCCTGCTGCAGGATGGTCCTCTGAGACCACCACGTCATGGCCGGACCGCAAAGCGCTCATGGCGGCTATGGAACCTGCGGGTCCTGCTCCGACGATATGCACCCTCGCCATGGGATGGAAGATATAGGGAAGAATTTTTAAATTACGAAAAAAATTACGAAAAACGCCTGAGCAGGAGGGCTGCCGGCACCATGGCGAGGAGGATGGCTGCTGAGCATGGGGATGCAGGCGCAGCGGTCCCTGGCGTTTCATCCCCCCATCCGTTGTCCGGGTTCACGGACAGCACCGTCTCGGCCCTGGCGTCATTGAACGAGGCAGATATGGGAATCTCATAGGAATAGCCAGCCTGGATAAGCGAGTGGTTGAGGCCCCTGAAGACATGCACAGTCTCGTTCGGCCGCAGCAGGACCACTGATGATTGGGACCCGCCATATCCCTCAGGTATGGTGAAAACGAAGGCGCCCAGGACATGGTCGGACCCAGGGTTATGGAGCGTGACGTCGGCCACATAGGAGTCCTCTTCAGTCTCCATGGAAATGGACACACCTTCCAGGTCTTCTGAGAAGAATTCGGCATCCACATCATCCGAGACATCTATGGAAGCCTCTGGATTCTGCACTGCCACGATGTCATAGACATCGGACTGGTCCTGGCCATAATGTATCGTGAGGTGGGAGCTGTCCAGGATGCCGGCCTGGCCAAATGTCGCGTCCGCAGGGAGCCAACCATAGCCAGGGAGGTATATCTCGGCCCAGGCATGCGGCTGCCAGGCATCGCCCTGCACATAGCCGCTCACATAGCGGGTATCAAAGCCGAGCGAGCGGGCCATGGATATCAGCAGGTGGGTGTATTCCACACACACGCCGCGCCGCTCCACGAAGACGTCCCTGGCCGATTTGGACTGGCCCCAGTAGCCGAGGTCGTATTCCACGTTGGAGTGCACCCAGTTCACCAGGTCGCGTATGGTGGTGATACTGGAATTATCTTTTGCCAGGCTCCATGCCTGCAGCGATATCGCCTGGTCTGGCTCTGTCAGGTTGGTGTAGTTGAGCTGCTGCTCCGAGAGCGGCACATCAGAACTTATATTGGTGTTGTAGTCCACGTTCACTATGGCCTTGGCCTTCAGCACCGTCCTTCCGCCTTGTACTTTGCCCTTGTAATGGAGCCGGATGGTGCCGTCATCAGCTGCATATTGGTCCATCACCGGCTCTGTGGATATGAATATCACATGCTGGTTGCTGTTGTTGGCCACCAGGGTGCCGTTGAATTCGAATGTGCTGTTATTCGGGTCCTCTATGGTCCATGTGCGCTCGATTGTGAGGCGGGAATAGCCGAAGGTGATCGCATATGAAAACGGGACCATGAGGATTGCGATGAGGATGATGGTGGCTGGCTTCACGGTTTCACCCGCAGGGAGCGCACATGGTCTACCCTGCGCTGTATGAGAGCGTCTGTGCCTATGTCCTTGCGGTGCCAGACAGGGCCGCGCACGAATCCGCAGCCATTCTCAGATATCCGCTCGGCCTCAGCGACTGTGGCGGCCCTGCCAAGTATGCCGAACGCCCGCGAGCCGGTGGTCATTATCTTGCCGCTGTTCTCATAGACCGATGCGTAGTATATCCTGGCCCGGCATTCCTCAAGCCCGAAGCTGTCCACTGCCACCTCGGCATCCTTGAGCGGCTTTTCAGGATAGCCCTCAGGCACCAGGTATTTCACCACTGTGCAGTCGTTTGAGAATGCAGGGGCATCCAGGTGGCCCTCTGCCATGGACAGGAACGTGTCGGTGAGCGAGCCTTCCAGGAGTGACAGGACGTTGATGGCCTCAGGATCGCCGAACCTGGCGTTGAACTCCACCACGCGGATGCCGTGGGCCGTGACCATGAACTGGCCGTATAGCACCCCTGTGAAAGGCGAGCCTTCTTTTTTCATGGCACGGATGACGTCCTGGAGCACCTTCTTCGCTTCATCCATGTCTGATTGCTGGATGAATGGGAGGAGCGGGCCTGTGGAATAGCTTCCCATGCCCCCGGTATTGGCGCCGATATCCCCTTCAAAAGCCCTTTTATGGTCCTGCACAGGCGGCATCGTGCTGACCCTGGAACCGTCGCAGAAAGCCTGGAGGGTGAATTCCTCGCCCACCATCTTCTCTTCTATCAGGACATTGCCGTCCTTCTCTATGAGCGAATATGCATATGACGCGGCCTCCTCAGTGCTGTTGAAATGGTCGCCACTGACCTTCACGCCCTTTCCTCCTGTGAGGCCCAGGGGTTTCACGGCGACATCGCCATAGTCCTTTATGATACGGAGCGCATCGCTGCTGCTCGCGACCACCTCGTGGAGCGGCGAACCCTTCACGCCGTGCCTCCTGAGGACTGCCCTCATGAATCCCTTGTCCCACTCTATGCGGGAGGCGGCTTTGGATGGTGATGCGACAAACATGCCTGCTGCCTGCAGGACATCGCTGACGCCTGCGGCCAGGGTGGCATCAGGGCTTGCGAACCCGAGGTCGAATTCATTGCCTGCTATGGCCTTGCGGACCGCGGCGGCATCCTCTATGTCGCAGAGCCAGTATTGCTTGGCGAGCTGGGCGATGGCAGGGTTCTTCTTGGACATCACAGCATAGAGCTCACAGTCCTGGGCCAGCCTTTCAGCTATGGCATGCTCTCTTGCACCGTTTCCGACCAGAAGGACTTTCATGACAGAATTCACCCCATAAATTATGGAATGCTACCTCTGAGCGCCACCCAGAAGCTCGCTGAACGCATCCTTGAATGAGCGCCTGAGAGGCTGCTTGATTATGTAGGAACGGGTAGTGGGATACTGCTTGAGAACCTCGAAGGTGAAGAAGTACTGGCTCATGGCATCCTCTTTGGGCGATTGGGACCGGCCGGCTGCACGCTCATCGCCCTTATTGCCCTGACCGCCTCTCTTCGCCTTCCTGGCTATTCGAACCGCCTCCGGATATAACCTTCCTTGATGAGCATGTTGAGGCCCTCCTCGGCCCGGGTGATGGCTACCGAATTGGCCTTTGAGAACTCCCTGACATCTATGGTGCCGCCATGCACCTTCACCCAGTTGTAGAGCGACTCTTTGAGGAGGTCGTCTCCCATGCCGCTGAGCTTGTTGAGCTTCTTCTGGAGCTCGTCCCTCTTGCGCTCGCATTCCAGCAGCAGGCGCGTGTTGGCCTCTCCGGAGCGGACGAGGTCGTCATACTTGGCATTTAGGTCATTGTAGCGGTTCTGCAGTTCGCTAAGCTGCGTGGAGAATTCCAGGGCATCCCGGTCTATTATCTTGGAGGTCTCTGAAAGCAGGGCATTGATATGGGAAAAGATGCTGGTGGGCCGGATGTCGTAGTATTCCTCTGCCACCTGGAGGATGTTGAGGAAGGTAGGTATGAGGTCCAGGAGCCGCGAGATCTTGCTGTGCTTCACTGAGAAGCTGTAGATGAACGCTATGGAGTCAGGCTTGAACTCTATGCGATACTCCAGGTAGGGCCTGCCCTGAAGGTCGGTCCCTTTTATCTTCTCTACAGAGAGCAGGTTGTTATTGTATGAAATCCTGGTGAATCCGAGACCGCTGAGCAGACCGGCCAGGTTCTTGAGCGGCTTCTTCTGGACCGCTGCCACCACTATTTTCTCTTCAGCCATTTCCATCATCCAGTACGACGTTCACCACGCCTTTTGTAGCCTTCCTCATCCGCACGAGCGAGAACACGCGGATAAGGTTCTTCTCGTCTATGCCGAGCTGCCTCAGGAAGGATATTATGGAGGGCTTGGAATACCCGAACTTCTCAAGCACCGCCACCAGCTGCTCGCCATCGAGGAGGCCGTCGCCCTTCTCGAACTCGTTCTTTAGCAGGCTGAGCTGGCCTTCCGTGAGCCCCATCTCATAAAGCATCCTGACGAACTGCTCGCGTTCAATCTCGACAATCATCTCCCCACCTCTTATCTTATAGATGAGAAGCGGCTCTTCCCCATCTATCTTATCCATAAGGAACGTCATGATGCGCGACTGCCTCTCGGCGAATATCATGTTCACCGCAGCGTCGCCCACACCGAACTTGGATATCTCGCCGTCTATGAAATCCGAATATCCTATGGAGCTGCGCACATAGTCGCGGAACTCCTTTAGTATGAGCCTCAGCACGAACACCGTACCTATATTGCTGAATATGGTCTTATGCATATCGCTCGGGTTCTGGGTGGCTATGACCAGCGAGAAGTTGTATTTGCGGCCTTCCCTCACTATGGCTATGACGTCGCTGCGCTCGTCCTGGGCTATCTTCCAGGCCTCGTCCAGCACCACGAAGAGCCGCACCTGCTTGTTGTCCTTCTGCATGCCCTCTGCGCGCATGAGCTCCTTGATGTATTGGAGTATGGTCAGACCGGCCAGGCTCCTCATCTCCTCGCTCGGCAGGTCGTGGAGGTCTATGCAGACAAGGCCGCTAGAGGTGAGCTTCTTTATGTCCATTGTGGATGTGCCTGCGAAGAAGTCCGTGCCCTCTGCAGTGAACCGCTTGAGGAGGCGCGCTGCCTTCCGCTTGCCGGCCCGCTCCAGCACCTTGACCACGCTTCCCAGGGTGGGCTTCTCGCACTTGCCTTCGTAGCATGCATCTCCCAGGGCCTCAGCTATCTCCTGCGTCTCCAGCTTGCCGGTCTTTTTCTTCTTCTGCCTTTCCTTCTCCAGCGCCCTGGTGACTTCGCGCAGGGAAGGCTTCTGGCTTCCTGCCATGTAGTACACGGTTTCCAGGGCCTCCTCTATTTCGTCGCGCTCGTTGGGATAGCTTTTCAGGTCGACGAGGATGTCCAGGGCTGAGATTATCTGTTTTATCCTGCTCCTCTTGGGCAGGCCGACAAGGTCCAGGATATTGAGGCGCTCCTGGGCCAGGTTTATCACCCTGCCCCCGGCCTGCTTCACCCACTCGTTGTACTCGCCCACCCAATCCAGGATGATGGCGTTGGTGTTCCAGATGAGAGATGCCCTGGTGAGAAACGTCTTGACCGTGTAGGATTTTCCGGATCCCGTAATCCCTATGATGGCGATGTGCGGATTGATGAGTTTGGTGGGGTCCCAGAACACCGGCGTGCGGAGGAACCGGGTCTTGCCTATGTACACGCCCTGGGAGGGCAGCGAGAGCAGAAGGTCCTTGCGGGGCTCCGGAGGATGCACAAGTATCATCTTGCGCGCGACTTCCTTCGAGAGCATGTAGGATGATTTCATCTGTACGTATCCTCCTCGTATTCCTGCGTGAGAAGTATCTCCCCGTTTATATTTAAATATTTGGGGTTGCACGATTGGCTGCGAATGGCAGCCCGACCGACGTGGTCCGTCGCATAAGAATGGCAGACCGGCTGGCGTGTTGAAAACCGATGGTTTTCGACAGCTGGCGGCCGAAGGCCGCCGGATGGCATCAGTCGCTACGAAGTCCACGCCATAGTAGAATACCGGAGAATGGCCACGTTTATACGGCTAATGTTAAGACAGCGGTCAGAACAGAGTATCCTTTATCTCTTCCTGGGTCGTGGGGAAGAAGTAATCCCATTCGAAGCATTTTATCATGTCCAGGTCCCGCAGCTCGCGCACGTCGCATCCGAGGGAGCTGGAAAGTATGGTCTTGAGCTCCTTGGCCTGCCTGGACACGCGGCTTATGGCTTCGTCCCTCGTAAGGCCGAACGCTGTGGTAGACGCGAACGCTATGACTTCCACCGGCCTCTCGCCCTGCGTGATGCGCTCCAGCAGGCGGTTCCAGTAGGCCAGCTCGCGGTCCATCCTCATGTTCTCGTCGGCCGCGACGCGCACCTCCTTGGCCTTCTTGGCCTCCACAGAGCCTCTCTTTGTCTTTATCTCATCTATGTGCTTCGAGAGATCAAGGGTGCTTATCATGAGCGTGATCTTCACGATGTACTTGAGCGAGCTCACCGCCTTCTCGAACGAGTCGAACATGGTCTTCTTCTCCTCGGAGTTCTTGTCCATGGAGCTCTCGTAGAACCGGATTTCAAGGAACTTTGAGGATAAGTAGCCGGACTCGTTCTTCTTTATGATGTAATCCCTGGTGGGCGGCACCTCGTAGCCGCCGTGCACCTCTATGATATTCGTGGCCCTGGTGAAAACCGGGATTATGATATAGCCGTACTTCCAGAATATGAAGGTCAGGCAGAAGAACGCAGCAGCGGGGATGGCTAGGATGGGGTTGCCCAGGAGTGATAGTATGACGGCCAGGATTCCGCCCAGAAGCGACACTACGGTGACGGCGCGGTTGATGAACATGGTTATCACTCAGCATTTCTTCTATGTGAACTACCCACGCCTAAAGGCGTGGGCTTCCTGTTTCATTGAAGATACTTGCTCATTGTGTTTATAATGAGTAGGGGTTTCTTCTCCACAGGCTTGACTTCCGGCAGTTCCTGCCGTAGCCGAATTGTTTGCCAATTCGGATTGCCGAACTCGCCCCGGCGAGTTCGCAATAGCTCTATTGAGTATATTTATCGCCGCATTGAAGTCTCTCGACATCTCTGCCCCGCAAGGACAGAAATGCCACCTCTCTGCAAGCGATTTCTTCTGCACCAGACCGCAACTGCTGCACGTCGACGTGGTATTGGCAGGATTGACAAGCACGACTTCGCACCCAGCTTCTTCCGCTTTGTATGCGAGCATGCTTGAGAACTCTGCCCAGCTGCAATCCAGTACCTCTTTTGCAAGAAAGCCCCGGGCTAATCCTTCAATATTGAGGGCTTCCACTGCTATGAGCGCATACTGAGTTACGAGAGCACGACTGACCTTGTGGAGGAAATCACGTCGTCTGTTCGTGAGTTTTTCATGAGCTACTGCGACGGCTCTTCTGGCTTTGACCCTGTTCAGGCTCCTTTTCTTTTTCTTCGACATACATCTCTGGGTAAGCTTCAGCCGTTCTTCTGCCAGTCTCAGATACCGCGGGTTTTCTATCTTTGAGCCGTCGCTCAGATAAGCGAATGTCTCTATACCAAGGTCAAGGCCGACACTCGTCCCGATTTTCCTTCGGACTTCCGGCGCTTCTACTTCAGAGGTAAAAATGGCAAACCATTTTCCTGAAGGCATTTTCTTTATCGTCAGGGTTTTGATGTTGCCTCTGAGCGCCCTGTGTTTCTTGATTGGGATGCTGCCGATGCCTGAAAGCTCAAGACGCTCTGCCAGGATGAAGCCGAATTGGGGATATGTGAAGGATTTGATACGTTCAATCGGCTTGAACCGGGGAAAACCTGCCTTTTTGCCGGCGTTTTTCTTCAACATCATTCCTTTCAGGGATTTTGAAAGACGATCAGCGACGTTCTGAGCGACCTGGGAGAAGAGGGGCGGTTCTTTTGTCAGAAGATAGAACTCTTTTCTTGTTGGAAATTTTCCTGTTTCATTATAGTATGCTTTTGTATACTCAAGAAGGGAATTCCATAGGTTCTTACATTCACGCAGATAGCCGTTCAGTTTCTCCTGCTGGGCTTTGGAAGGGTACAACCTGTAGCGCCATGCTCTATTCATCCCCATGATAATGGCTGGCGCAAACCCTCTTTATAAAGGAAAGCAGAGGTCATTTCCGCGGCGGCATCGACGGAGCTGAACACATTCGGCCTTTTCATCCAACGGCTATGTCAGGAACGACGATTCGTTCCTGAGCATGCTCGCGAACGGATCGCCGTTCGCGACAAAGCCGTGCCTTGTGTTTAGCTCATGATGGATTTCCCGGGCCTATTTTATTTAAACTATATGGAGGCCACTGTCGCGAGGCCTATCTCGCTGCCCAGCAGGGTGGCAAGCTCCTTCACGAACACCACGGTTATGATGAGCGAGAATATCGGGGCTATGACCGCATAGAGCAGGGAACGGGCGAGCGACGAGCCGTTGCTCTGGGATATCATGGTGAGGTCGCCGCTCATGTCTATGGACTGGTTCTGGGTGTAGTTCTGCTGCTGCTCCATGAGGGTGAAACACTGCGAGCTCATATTGGTCATGTTAGTCGTATTGGTCATATTGGTGCCGTTCTGGGTGTAGTTCTGGGCAGAGTTATACTGCCTGACGTAGTCCATGTAATCGTCGCACCTGCCGCTCAGGATATCCATCTTGCCTGCTATGGCATAGTTGTCGTTCAGGTCTATGATGGGCACCGTCGCGTAATAGCTGTTGTTGGTGAAGTTGGACATGACAAGCGTGGAGTTGGCGACGCTTGGGGCAGGGTCAGGGAACACCAGTATGAAAACCGGATAGAGCACGTAGAGACCGAGCGCCAGGGCGATGAGGAAGCCGCCTATCTTCCTTGTCGCGAAGAATGTGCGCAGCACGAGCCCGGCCGGGAACAGCAGGGCCAGGGCGTTCTGCCCCACGAATATGGCGACCTGCCTGTTCAACTCCACCAGCAGCATTATGGCGTTGAGGGACAGGAGCTGAAGGGAAAGGGCATCAGAGACAGAGGCGAGGTTGACGAACGGTGAGATGGTGAATGCGCCGAAGTCCAGCGAGAGGCTCTGGTAATATCCTATGATGTTGAGCGTGCGTATGAGCTCCTGGAACAATCCGAAGAGCGCTGCGTTGAGGGAGCCCATGGTGCAGATGAGCTGCTCTATCACGGTGCCTGCGGAGCATGCGGCGGTGCTCATAGACGAACTGACCGCACCGATGAGCTCTATTATGGCTGCGAATGAGCCGATGATGGCGGCGTTTATGACCGACTGCACCAGCTCCTCCAGGCCGAACTGCTCTATGCGCTTGTATCCCATGGCCCGGCCCAGGCCGATAAGGATGCCAGCGAACACTATGGAGGCCGTGACCACTATGACTGCTATCTCCACGCCTACGAAAGAGTCGGTCATCGTTGATGGATTATGGTCGTAATATTAAATACGTATCGCCTGCATGGAACTGGGTGCATCTTCAGAGACCGAGCCGCCTGGCGAGGCGGCGGGACTTGGCGATTATGGTTGTGGTGCCCCTTGCGTAGATGGGCGCTTTCTTTGTGACAAGTTTCACGTTTTTGGATTTCAGGGCCTTGATGAGCGAGCTTGGGCTGTTCAGGTCGAAATCCGGAAGCTCGGTGTAGGTGGAACCGAACTCGAAAAGGAAATGGCTGTCTGTGCCTGCTGCCTGCAGGAGGCTGTGCGATTCCGCGAACGACTTCGCCCGCTCATTGTATTTCTGATTGAGGCACCTCGCGTTGAAAACCTCTATGACATCGACTTTTGCCGCTTCGCCCTCGCTCGTGTGGCTGCCTGCGCGGCCATAATCATACATGTGGGGGAGGTATGCTATGCCGCCTTGTTCGCGGATTTTGTCCAATGCTTCCAGGAATGGCGTGCGCTTCTTTATCTCCTCGTTGAGATAGAGGCCGATGAGGTCGCCCTTGTCGGTCAATATCTCCTCCCCAGGTATGAAATCGGCTTTCAATGCGCGCATAGGCGCATGGCATCTGATGGATGAATGGTCGGTTATCGCAGGGATGATGCCGAGCTTTCTTGATTTGGCTACGAGATTTTTGGGTTCGATGAGCGAGTCATCGGAGTATCTGGTGTGGACGTGGAAGTCGATCTTCATAGGATGGCACCTGCGCCTTTCAGGACACCACATATCTCTGTGGCGAGCCTGTCCGCCTCCTTCTGGCTTGCCTTCTTGCCTTTCACCATCATCCTTCCGCTCGCATAGACGCTCAATGACAGGTCCTTCAGCTTCACCAACAAAACCACGCCACTCTTCCCGACCACTTCGCCAACGGTGGAAAGCGCGCCTTCCGCTTTGGCCAGATCGATCTTCTTGTCCTTGAGCTTTATCTCAAAGCCTTTCGCTGTGGTGCACGGCTCCACCACATAGTAGTCGTTCATCCCAGCCTCGCCCTCCAGAAGATGTTTTTCCTGAAAAGGTCGAAGAAGAGCGCTTGGGGCGCCTTCACGAACGGTTTGTTTATGGTGATGTTGACGGCCTGGGATGCTGCCAGGGTTCCGGCGAGCGAGGCGGCAGGGCAAAGGATGTCAGAACATGCCGGATGCTTGTGCTCTGGCAATTCCCGTATCTGGAACGCCTTCTCGAACCTGTATGTGGTGAAAACGCTCACCATGCCGCGAGACGACGCTGCAGAGCAGAAGACATAGGGGAGCTTCGCCCTCCTCGCTGCGGCCGCGATGGCGGCCTTTGAGTCCAGGGTGTCTGTGCCGTCCAGGACTATGTCCGCAGGGCGTATGTCCGAGCTTCCATCAAAATGGCCGGCCGCGGTTAACTCTATGTCCTTGTTTATCGCTTTGGCCCTGGCAAGCGCCGCATGGACCTTAGGCATGTCCATGAAATCGTCTGTGGCGAGGCTCTGGCGGTTGAAATTGGACAGCTCGAAGCGGTCGCTGTCGAAGACCATCAGCCGCTCTGCGCCCATCCTGATGAGATTCTCAAGCATGAAGCCGCCTGTGCCGCCAAGGCCGATGATGGCGAACGATGCCTTCCGGACCTTCTCCTGCTGGGCTTTGGTGAGAGGATTGCGCCGGAACTTCTCAGAGTAGAAAGACATTCACAACCGACCGGATCCCTGGCCCTTGCCCTCGTGCGCTTCCTGAATCTTCCTTATCTTATCCTTTATTTTCCTGACCTCTTCGCTCCGCACATTACCGGTCTGGAGTGAGGTGAGGTTGCGAAGCATCTCGATACGGCGCTGCACGTGCGGATCGATGGTCTTCTCCCTCAGGAGGCCGAGGTGGGTGATCACATACAGCGCGGTGGAGACCCCGGTGAAAATCAGCACCATCGCGCCGATTTTGCCCAGGCCGGTCTGTGGGGTGAAATCGCCATAGCCGACTGTGGCAAGGGTGACCGTGGTATAATAGGCGGCATCCAGGAATTCCCAACCCTCCGCATAATGGAAGAATATGATGGAAACCACGTATATTATGGCAAGTATCACAAGCGGGATTGTGAGTGACCTGACCTCGGATACCACTGTCATGATGATGCTTATGCTGCGAGTCTATTAAAAGTTTCTGTAACAATTCCGCTCATGGAACCGTTCGTGGAGTGCCTGGGAGCGTCAAGGGAGGTCGGAAGGAGCGCCTTCCTGCTCCACACCGACAAGAACATCATGCTTGACTACGGCATAAAGATATTCGACCAGAGCGGGGTGCCGAAATTCCCCCTGGAGACGCCCCTTGACCCCGACCTTGTGGTCCTTTCCCATGCGCATCTCGACCATAGCGGATGCCTGCCTGCCATCTACCGCGAGAACAGGGTGAGATGGTACTCCACACCCCCAACCAAGGACATCTGCGAGGTCCTCTGGATGGATTCCATGAAAATCATGGGTGAGGGCCTGCCCTACCACCTCGGACATCTCAACAAGGCCATGAAGAACTGGGACCCTCTGCTCTACAAGAGGCCGATAGAGACCGGAGAAACCAGGATAGAGCTTTTTGATGCAGGTCATATCAGCGGCGCGGCCATGATAGACGTGCAGTACAGGGACATGGACTTCTTCTACAGCGGTGATTTCAAGTGCGAACCCACCCAGATGCACAAAGGCGCCAAGCCGGTGGAGGACGTGGACGTGCTCATGATAGAGACCACTTATGCCAAGAAGGAGCACCCGCCACGCAAGGAGACCGAGAAGAAGCTGATGGAGGAGATTTACGAGACATTGGAGAACGGCGGGAACGCGCTCATGCCATCCTTCGCACTGGGCAGGACCCAAGAGCTGATATCTCTCATCAGGCACCATGACAAGAACGTGCCGGTGTATGTGGACGGCATGGGGAAGGCGCTGACCAAGATATATCTTGACCATGGCGGGTACATACAGGATGCGAGCACTTTCAGGAAAGCTGCCAGGAGCGTGAGTATGGTGGCTTCGCCAGCTGACCGGAAGGCTGCAGTGCGCGAACCGTCCGTCATAATAACCACCGCAGGCATGCTGAACGGCGGCCCTGTGATGGATTACATGTTCAATGCGAACAGGAATTCAAAGCTGATATTCACCGGCTACTGCGTCGAGGGGACAAATGGCTGGACATTGCAGCATGATGGCTACATAACCAAGGACGAGCAGCAGCTGACCGTGGACCTGCCCATCGAATACCTGGATCTTTCCGCGCATGCGGGGAGGTCTGACCTGCTGAAGTTCATAAAAAAGGCCAATCCTGAGAAATTGCTGCTGGTGCATGGTGACAATCCGCAGGAATTCGCGAAGGAGATGAAAGAGGAGCACGGGTTTGACGCGCTGGCGCCGCTTCCAGGCGAAAGGGTCATGCTCTAGCTTTTGCTTTCCTTTGGAAGGCGACCAAGAATCAGCATCTCCTCGGGATAGGCGAGATGGGACTTCGTCTTCGAGAACGAGCGGAAGAACTGCAGGATAGCGTCCTCTGCTTTCACGACCGGCCGCTTCACAGCGGCATAAAGCCTTTTCTTTTTTACTGAGAACTTGGCTTTCTTGTGGCTCTTCCTGAACTGCTCCGCGTGCTTCTTCATCTCCAAAGGCGGGCCTTCCACCAGCATGGTGGGCGGGAGCCTGTCCTTGCCCAGGATGATGGCAAGGCGGACAAGATGCCGCGTGTCGTCTGTCAGGATGCCTTTCGGATTGAAATCCAGGTCCTTCAGGTGGCGCTCCAGCTGGCC
>JACCLH010000029.1 GCA_013425375.1 Microcaldota archaeon
TAAGAAATCCTGATTTTGAGTTGATTGCATGGGGGGTTCAAACCCATTAGGAGGGGGGGGCTTAAATGCCTCTTTCTCTCCTACTCACAAACAAGAAATCGGTGGCCTGCTTCGGCAGGCCCTAATTATTCACCAGCACAGGCCCGGCCGCCACCCGATTATTTATATAGTTTATCGGAGAGATAAATCCATGCGGAAGGCACTCATACTGCTCCTAGTTTTCACCTTGCTCCACGCCGATTTCCTGATAGAGCGCGTGGATGTCACCATCAGCGACATAAAGGACGATGGCAGCGCCAAGGTCCACGAGAGCATAAAGTTCATCATGTACGGCGACTACTCGGCGTCGCTCTATGACAGCGGCATATCCAGCAACGAGCTTGTCTTCTGGTCCACCAACATCGGTCTGAAGGATGTCAAGTTCCATGTCAATCCTGCCAAAGTGGACATACGGGATTTCCGCCTCAGGCCCCAGCCGCGCACGAAATGCAATCCCATCCAGGGCGTCTGCCACGGTGAGCTCATCCTGGACTATATGGCCTATCCAAGCTACATCAACGCCACCGATGCCATAGAGCCAGACACCGGCCTTTTCACTGTGGAGAAATACAAGCCCCGCACCCTCAGATACACTGTCAATCCAGCGTCCTTATCCTTCACCACCACCCCAGAGGGCAACATCATCCTTGACGATGTCGTCTATCTGACGATAAAACTGCCCGCGGATAGCGTCCTGCTGGACGCCAACCCGCAGCCGTCCGAAGGCCTCACACTGCCAGCCCATGTGGACACCCTCTCCTGGAGCGATTCGGTACTGGTCAAGTTCTCGCTCATATTCGACGTGGAGGAAGGCATAGACAAGGAGGTTTCTGACTTCTTCGGAAGCATAATCCGGACAGTGAACGACACATTGAGCAGCCCGCACGGCATCGCTGTGGTCGCGCTTATCATAATCCTTATAGGTTCCTACGCATACATCCTGATGTCAAGGCGGAGGGGCGAAGACTGATGTACAAGGGAGAGGCGGATGTCCTCAGGCTGGTGGCCAGGAAAACGCTTACGCTCGAGCAGATAGCCAAGGAGGCATCGCTCAACGAGGACAGCGTCCGCCGCATCGTGGAATCCCTCAAATCATCTGGCCACGTATCCGTGGATGTCTCAGAGTCGGTGCGCGGCGAACCGACCGGGGAGCTGTCCGGTTATGCAGGCTCAACATTCCCGGAAATCAGCGTCTTCAGGAAAGCGCTTGCCGGCGCGTCCATAAAGGACCTCTCCCCGGAGGAGCGCTCCATAGGCATCCGGTGGGCCAAGGTCAAGGGGCTCGTGTCCATAGAAGGCGGCAGGCTTGCCCCATCCAAGGAAGAGAACGAAGCCGCCTCAATCGGGCAGTCTCTCAAGCAGGCATATCTCCAGCTCAAAAAGACCGGCTCGTGCGATGCGGTCCTCATGGAAGAGCTGTTCGAACGCAAGCTCATCACCAAGCATGTGATCCGCACGACCTCAGTGTCCTACACCGGCAAGCCCATCCAGGAAAGCGAGGCAGGATTCGATGTCAACGTGCCGGCCCGTGATGCTATCATAGGCAAGAACCATCCCATAACCAGGATGACCAACCGGCTGCGCACCATAATGTCCGAACTGGGTTTCCAGGAGATGGATGGCGGCGTCATAGAAAGCTCGTTCTGGAACTTCGATGCGCTTTTCCAGCCACAGGACCATCCTGCGCGGGAGCTCGCAGACACGTTCTACATAAACGGCTACATGCCGTTGCCAGCAGACAAGGCGTTGGTCGAGAGGGTGAAGAAGGCGCATGAGGAAGGATGGAAATACAAGTGGGACCCAAAGGAGGCTTCCAAGGCCGTCCTCCGTCCGCACACCACCTGCCTGTCCGCGCACTACCTCGCTGCCATGAAGGACAAAAGGCCGCGCAAGTATTTCGCCATAGGCCGCGTCTTCCGCAACGAAGCCACCGATTACAAGCATCTGGCAGAGTTCCACCAGGTGGAAGGCATCATCGCATGGGAGGGTGCCAAGTTCACTGACCTGTTGGGCGTCCTGAGGGAATTCTACCGCAAGCTTGGTTTCGAGAAGATACGTTTCAGGCCGAGTTTCTTCCCATATACCGAGCCGAGCCTTGAGGTCGAGGTGTATTTCGAGCCCAGGAAGCAGTGGCTTGAGCTGGGCGGAGGCGGCATATTCCGGCCTGAGGTCAGCATCCCGCTCGCAGGGGTCTATCCTGTCCTGGCATGGGGCCTGAGCCTTGAGAGGCCGCTCATGCTCCTCCTCGAGCTGGAGGACATCCGCGAGCTCTACAGGAACGATGTGGATTTCCTAACATCCGCCAGGTTGAAGATATGAAACTCAGGACACTCATAATAGGCGCCATAATCCTCCTGATGCTGGCAGTCGGGGGCATAGTAATCTACATGCTCCTGGCAGAGCCGGAAACAGGCCCTGGGGAGGCTGGTGCATCCTCGTTCTCTGTCCTGGAGAGCGGCACCGGTGCGGATTACGCTTATGCAGTGTTCAGCTACCGTGGCAAGGGCAACATCACGCTGATAAGCCTTGATGCCGAGCCAAAAAAGCAGGTCTTCGTGATAAACGACAGCCAGGCCATACAGGCGGGCAGGCTGGCCGAGCTGGTCGAACAGCTGAGTGTGCTGGAAAGTTATGGCTACAAGGTCACAGTGACCGATGAGCCCAAGATCGGCAACGATGTCTATGTGGTGCCGACCGGGGCCATCCCGTCATACGCCCTCTTCAACCTCCAGCAGAACTCATCCAACGGCACCATAATCTACATCGGCAGCAAGGACCTGCTGCTCAGCAGCGGCATAAAAGAGACAAGATGGTACGACTCCCTTTCCCTCCAGCAGAAAAAGAGGATTGTCCAGTACGACGGCACCCTGGACGATTTCCTTGATGCAGGCAACGTCTCCCTGTCAAGGGAGATACTCATGAGCAGCTGGATGGACAGGAATATCACCAGGCGCCAGCTTGAGGGCAGCGGCATCAGCAGCGCCAGCGTGAAGCTCGGCCAGACCGGCTACATGCGCGTGATATACGAGTTTTCCGACATCTCCGGCTTCTATGACTCCGCCTATCTCCGTGCTCCGTCCCAGTACCTGATACCCTCGCCGCAGCAGATATATCCATGGCAGAGCTCCTCGCTCAAATTCGAGTTGGGCAAGACCAATGGCACCGCATTCCTCACTATCAAGAAGGATGGCAAGGTGATAGAGCACGAGCAGCTGCGCAGGGTGACCGACGCGAACGTGTTCATAAAGAAGCTCGAGTACGAGGACCCGGGCGAGTACGTGGTCATAGTGGACGACAATTCCGGCGTCCTGGCCAGCGGCCTGCTCCACATAAGCGACATCCAGGTGAATCTCCTCCAGCGCCAGGCCTTCACCTATGTCTTCTCGGTCATTGTCGACGGCCAGCCATTGGACGGAGCCGAGGCCATGGTGTCCGTGGGCAATGGCACAGCCAAAAAGATATACATCAATGACGGCACCTTATCTGTCCCTGCCAACCTCAGGAAAGGGACCAACACCTTCAACATAGAGATAGCCGACGCGTCCATACCGGTGGTGGTCGAGAACGAGCAGGACCCCATCATCGAATTCTACCTGAAGTACGGATTCCTCAGCCTCCTGCTGGTGGCGGTAGTCTATTCCGGCGCACGCATATCCAGGAAGCCGGTCTATAGTCTGCGTTTCGGAGACAGCACCGATTCGGTCCGGCAAGAGATGATCCTGCCGCTGGAGCGCGCATTGGAGAGCTTCAAGAAGATAAGGAAGGATATGGACCTGGGCAGCTCGCCCATCACACCTCAGGAGCTGACGGTCTCGCTCAAGCGCTATCTTACGAACGGAGCCGACATCACCGAGGGCAACATGGAGGAGATCCTCAAGAAGCTGGTCACATCCGGCCACCTCGAGTGCCACCGCGACTACTACCAGTTCAGGGGCGAGGGCGACGTCAAGCGCAACGCCCTCAAGCGCATAGTGCGGGAGAAGCTCATAGAGAGCGGCACCATGTTCAAGGAGAAGGGCGACAAGTTCATCACCAAGGACTTCGAGATTGGCTTCTTCGGGGAGGTCTTCACCGGCAAGGCCATCGTCATCGTGGATGACAAGGCCGAGGAGAGGCGCATCATAGAAAGCCTCAGCCCTTCCGATAGATCCAGGCTCAGGATAATGCAGGCCAATGACATGCTGACCTTCGTCCCTATCGACCGGCTGAGCGATGCCTTATGAGGCTGTTCCTAGTCTTCTGCATCCTGTCCTCAGTCCTGTTCTGCCAATACTCCGAGCCGCCTGTCAGCAACGTCACACAATACAATCTTGACATCGCCGACTCACTGGACGGCTATTACAACAGCCAGCTGGCCCAGAACAGCACAATCACGCTATTCGGTCAGGTCATACCGCTCTCAGCCAGCGTTGACATCGCTGGTCTTTCGCTCATGGTTGACAATGCGACGCATCCATCCGATGATCTCTCTGTCATTGTCGCCAGGGGCACCGAACAGGGCCATCTGACCTCATTCGGAGGCGACCCTGAATTCTACTGCAATGCCGCCTGGTTCAATGTGATGACCTCGGCATCTTCCTGGCGCTGCGATTTCGACGATGACGATTGCGCGGAATACGAAAGGGCAGCATATGTAGTCTACGACATCAGCGCCACATTCACATTCGCCGACGTTTCCGAGACTGTCCAGATGGAATCCAACACAGTGGAGATACCCTCTGCAGTGCTTGATGCCATGCGCTCGGCATCCGGAGCGGACAGCCTGAACGTTTCCCTTGATGGCAACGTGACGTTCATCTATGAGATAAACGACCGGGACTACGCCTATGGCGACTGCGGCAGCAACATCTACAACCGCTCGGCTTCGGTGACCATATCAACGAACCGCTCTTTCACGGTCTGCGGCGATAACAAAATCTTCTTCCAGGTCGCGCCTGCGCTCGGAGAGCAGTGGTTCAGGAACAACCGCTTCGATGTGGCCGTCCTGTCCCAGAGCCCGCTCTATGCAGCCAGCGTCTATGAGGACGGCAACGCCACCAGGAACATGTCAATCAGGAACTTCTCGATAATATCAAACAGCTACGGCATAGAGGAAATAATCTCCAACCGCACCGCGGCTGACGGCTGGACCGAGAACTCATCCTTTGTAGTGACCCCGATCCCGCTTGAATCAGTGAACAACTCATTCGCCTATGTCTATCTGTTCAACCACGCCTACGAAGGCCTTGGCGAGCATAACCTGTCGCTCCTTGTGAAGGACAGCTTCGGAGGCATGGCAAGATATGACACATCCCTCCGTAGCGTCATGCTCTCCTACAACGGCGCCACGACCGAGACCGGAGAGCCCATCGGTTCCCAGCCATCAAGGAAAAGCGCCCCTTCATCCAACGAATACCTGGCCCGCCTGGACATCAGCCTGGGCCTTGTGGCGTTGCTCCTGGTTTTGGCTTTCGTTAATTCGTGGTTGTTAAGATAATCAGCGGTATTCTCAGTAGCCGGCACAACGTCGCTCCACTTCAATGAGCTATAGAGGCGTGGAAACCAATCTACTCAGGCCACGCCAGCCGGGGATTGTCTACTTATCCTTCATCCTATCCCGTAGGCCCGTCCCGGAACGGTTCGGTCTCTTCTTCCATCTCATCAACAGTCTCTTTCTTCCCTGCAGGCCCGGCCTTCTCTCCTATGGCATAGGTGCGTTTGACATCGGTTATCCTTATCCTGCACCGCTCGCCCTTGGCCGCCCCTTTCACGAAAACTATGAAGCCGTCCACCTTGGCGATGCCATCGCCCTGCCCTCCCTGGCTCTCTATGACAGCTTCTTTCACATCGCCCACTGCCACCGGCTTCGGAGCCTCGAACCTCTTCTTGACCGGAGCCTCCTCCATAGAATCAGCTCTTTTCCGGTTCCAGCGGTCCCCTGGCCACCACGACGCTTTCTATCTCAGGCGTAGCGTTCGGATTGAAGAATATACCTTCCATGGATGGATTACCCAGCCTGCCATTAAAAACCTAGCGAAGCCCGCAGTATTCAATTCATCTCAACCGGAAGTCCTTGTGTTCAAATCATCTCAACAGGAAGCCCCAGTTTTTCCGCAAACTCTTTTATCTTCTGTCTCTGCTTGGCGTTTGTCTCATCCTTGAGCACAACGACCTTCATCACTTTTTCCATATTCCTTTCCACTGCCTGCCTGAACATCGCCTCGTCCATCCCGTCTATGGCATATTTCGGAGCGATATGCCCTACCGCAAATCCTGTCTCCAGCACCAGCCTGGTGAAACCTTTTGAATAATGCCCGCCTCCGAATCCCAGCACTGTCTCGTAGGTTTCGTTGTTATCCAGGCTCGCCATCACAGCATTGGCGACCGCTTCGGCAGCCTCCCTGTCCTGCCACTGCTCCTCGCCATTGCCTATCTCCACGAACATTATCGGAGTATCGCAGGTGGGGCCGTGGTGGTCCGCCTCCAGAGATACCGGCCATCCTATCCTGTCGCCTTCTTTCTTCAGAGCCACCACCAGGGCCTTCAGCCTTGATGCCGGTGCGATGTTCAGAGTCCTCGGCTCTCCGCCCAGTCCTGCCTCTCCCCAGTTGCCAGGTATATGGGCTGTCAGCATCTTCCCAGGAGTCCTGCTTTTATGGGTGCTTAGGACCAATACAGGCTCATTGAAATCAGTAGGCACATCAATCACTGTCGGCGCCTTGGTGTCTATCATCCTGGTCTTTCCCCACCGCCATTCATTTTCCTTGGTTTTCACGAAACCATGGTTCGCGATAAGCATCTCAGCGATCCTCATGCTGGCGGTATTGCTGGGAGTGAATAAAATTATCATATCGCCACCAGGAAGAACGCCACGCATGCTATCGGTATGATAAGGTTGTCTTCCATCACAGGGACTGTCTCGGCAACTGCAGCCACAAGCGCGAGAGGTATGGCGACCGGACCAACGAAATACCAGGATGCGAGCGATATGAAGAAGAAAGCCAGCGTGCCTTCCAGGCTTTTCTTTTTGTTGTATGGCAGCTTCGTCTTACCGAACCGCGCTCCGGCAACCGTGGATACGCTGTCTCCGAGCGCGAGTATCAATATGGTCGCGGCGATCTGGCTGGCATCTGTCAGGAAAGTGATCGCGAGCAGCGCACCGGCTGCATAGCACGCCGAGCCCCATCCAGGCATGGACCTGTGCACATCCCTCCTCTCGAAATTATTTTCCAGCCAGCATACCACTGGTATTTCCATGCCAAGCAGCCTGAGATTCATTATGAGTGTGCCACCCACCAGCACAATGAACACCGCCGCCATGGCTGCATCCCGTCCGAAAGCGAGAAGGATGGCTATGGCGACAAGCCCGACCATAGCATGGAACGCCTGCCTCCTGAGCTCAAAATCCATCCTTCTTCCCTCCCTTCACGGCACCGGAGCGCCATAATATATCGACGAGATAGTATGATATCAGGGCCACCGGAAGCGCTCCTGCGATGTCCTGGAAGTCATGCATGCCCAGATTGAGCCTGGTGAAGCACACGAAAAGCGCGAAAGCGAGATAGGCAGGATAGCTCCTCTTGTTCAGGAACGCTATCATCAGTGTGAAAGCCGCCGTAGCATGCAGGCTCGGGAAAGCGAAGTCATGAGGGCACCAGTCCTGACCTGCGCACGGCCTCTCCTCAGCTATCAGGTTCTTCAGGCCTGTCGCCAGCAGAAGCGCAAGGGCCAGCGCCAGCATGACCTTGGTTATCTTGCCCAATCTCCTTTCTCCGATCAGCAGAAGCGCCACTATCACCAAGCCGTAGATTATGTTGTCGTCCAGCAGCAGGCCTATGGACCTGAGCAGCGGTTCGTTCACTGAAGCAGCGAGGATTGTTATCGCATCCATCATCAAATCCTCTCCTCAAAGATTAATAAAATAGAAGGCGGCCAGACTGACCCCAGCGAGTCCGACGGAGTAGAATGCAGTGGCAGAAGCCCTGCCTTCTGCATCAGCTATGGCTCCTGCAGCGATTATGGAATAAAGAACAAGATAGGGCGGGACCAGGGCAGCCGTGGCCGTAGTGCTTCCGGACAAGCCTATCCCACCCATCATGCCTCCCGTGCCGTCCATCAAACTTCCCATACCATCTATCAGGTGTAACGTTATCTTGAGTATGAGCGGAACGAGTACCGCACCGAACATCAAGGTGTATTTCTGCATGGCGAAAAGCTGTCCCCGCTCCCGTTTTATCTGGAAGTTCCTTATCATGTCCTCACCCAGCGAGCTCAGCCTGTTCAGGGAGTTGGTGTCCACCATCTGCTTCATCATCATGCACGCCCTCCTCAGCATCGCAGAATGATTGCGTTTCCACAGGTCTTCCAGGACAGCTCCCACGCCCACGTTCATCTCCAGCTGCTTCCTGGATTTCCCGAACTCGTCTGACAGCGCCCCGAACCCACCCTCCTCCACCATCCTGAATATCCTTTCAGGCCTTGTTGACTTCGGCATGCCGCTCACAGCGAAGAGCGCATCAGGCAGGTTGTTGTCTATCTCCTCATCCTTCCTCTCTGTCTTATGGTTGGCCCATACCATCCAGCCGCCCAAAGCCGTCCCTGCGGCAAGCGCCACAAACTGGAATCTCGGGAATGTCAGGAACCCCAGAATGAATATTGCCCCTGGCAGGAGCAGTTTCAGGTCAAAGCCATTTCCCTCAGAGAACGCAGATTTCGGCATGCTCGCCTTTGACATCAGCAATATGAGCACGCTGAGCATCGGGAAAACCACCAGCATGGCCAGCGCTGTCTGCCCATCTGTTATCCTGGCACCCAATCCGAACCTTCCGGCTATGGAATAGACCAGGAAGAATGTCGGCAGTACCGCGCTGGTTATTATGAACATCAGCCCGAACATGGCGCTTTTCGCAGAATACTCCTTGAGCCTGTGCTGCTCAAGGGCCAGCAGCTCATCGCCTATCTTCTTCATCTCGGCTCCGCTCCCTCCGGTCTCATAGGCAGAGATGAGCTGGGACACAGCCCTTTTCACGACAATCGAGTTGAAAGACCTGGCGAATGCAGAGAGCGCCTTCTGCAGGCTCATGCCATCAGACATATCCTTGAGCACCGCAGACATCTCCGCACCCAATGTCCTATCGCTCTCTGAAGCGATTTCCATGGCTCGCTGGAAGGGGATGCCCATATCCAGCAGCATGCCCAGGCTCCTCAGGAAGAACGGCATGGCTGATTCCATCTCGCTTGTGCGTTTCCTCAGTTCCATCCCTGGAAGCGAAAGCAGGAAAGCGAAAACTATCACAAACAAAATCGCCCCGGCTCCGATGGCCGGCATGAGCCCAAGCTTCAAAAACAACACAACAAACAAACCCGCCACGCCAACCACGCCGGCAAGAAAAACAGCCATCCCGGCATATCTCGCAGGCTCCACATCCAACCTCAACATCCCGACGTCCTTCACATATCTTCCTTTCATCGGGACAGGAGGGAAAAAACCCGCGAGTTTCGCAAGCGTCCTGATCATGGCATCCACCCCCCACCCGATTTCCTGCTTCCGCTCGTCTCCCGAACACCAACCCCACCACGCCTTCCAACCTCCTCGCGTTCATCTCTGTCCTCGCGCCTCGCGTCTTCGTCCAATCCATAAAGCTCGGCCTGGATTTTCCTGTAGAATCCCACATAATCCGGTCCGGCCTTCTCTATCAGCTTCCTCCTCCGTCCCAACTCAGCCATCATCTCCTTCCTATTCATCCCGAAGCTCTCTGCAGCAGTCTCAACCAGCCGTCCGTGCTTCAGCGGCTGGCCGTATCTGTAAAGCACCCTCGCCCCTCCTTCCACCTCAGCTATTTCCACCACCCGCCGGATTTCGCAATTCCGTCGCGTCTTCACGTCATAGGCCAGCATCCTCCTCTGCACCACTATGCAGTCTATGCTCCCCAGGTCGTTCTCAGGAACACCGAAAGATTTCAGCCTGGACAATGCCTCATCCACACTCTGGGCATGGAAGGTCGCATAGCTTCCCCTGGCCTGGCCTGCCAATAACACATCAAATAATGCCTCAGTCTCCTCCTTGTTCCTCACCTCGCCGACTATCATCCTGTCCGGCCGCATCCTCAGCGAGTCATACACCAGGTCCTTCAGCGATATGCCCATCTCCCTGTTCGCTACCATCCTAAGCTGGTGCTCGTGCGGCACGCTTATCTCAGGTGTTTCTTCAGTTATCAGCACCCTGTCGTTCCATGGCACAAAGGAGAAAAGCGCATTCAATGTCGTTGTCTTGCCGCTCGCAGTATTGCCAGCCACAAGAAGGGTCATGTCGCACTGCATCAGCACAGAAAGCAGGGCCAAAGCATCGCTTGACAGAGTACCGCCTTCAGCCAGCTCCCTTGGCGAGAACGGCCGGTCCCTGAACTTCCTTATGGTAATCTCGCCCTGGGAAACAGGAGGCAATGACGCATGCAATCGTGAGCCGTCAGGCAGCATGGCATCCAGCCTGGGATTCTGCATGGTGATGTGCCTGCCGATGTTCCTGGCCATCTTGTTTATCATTTCCCCGATAGCCTTCTCATCGTCAAAACAGGCATTCACCTTTTTCCAGCCCTGCTTCCGCACATAGACATAGGCAGGCCTTCCTGGCCCGATGATGCTTATCTCCTCTATCTCAGGATTCTCCAATAATGGCTGCAGGAAGCCGAATCCGTAGATGTGCATGAAGGCTATGTTTCCCAGATACGCCGCCTGGCTCCTGTCAAGATAGATTCCGCTCTCGCCAGCTGTCTTGGCGAGTATGTCCTCCACAAGCGCCCTGCTCTCCTCGCTGCTGTTGGTATGCTTGGAGCGGGTGGCTTCCCTGAACCTCTCCTGGGCAGCAGAAATCAGCTCTTCCTCTTCCTTACTGAGCACAGGTATGTCTACCTTATAGTCTCCATGGCCTAGAATCCGCCATCCTAGCATATTCATCCCCCGCTCGCTTTACCCGCCCAAACGTTTTAACACTTCCTTCCGGCATGATTATTAAGACACAGTTACATAGACTATCACATGAAAATGAGGCAAGAACGCCCACCAGACCAACAAACAAATCAACTCGTCAACAAACAATCCAATCCGCACAAAAAACCCAACC
>JACCLH010000044.1 GCA_013425375.1 Microcaldota archaeon
TCAGTTCCGCCTTTTAGGAAACAAACATGAACGCGTTGCGTTCATGGTGCCCATTGAAACGAAACATCGTTTCAATCGGGAGGCGGCCCAAAACGGGCTGTTAAAACGGCGGAGAGAAATCGGTAGAGCGGCTGACTGTTATTCCGCCTTTTAGTAAAAGGCGGCCCAAAACTGGCTGTTAAAGGCCAGCAGACATCAGCAGGCCAGAAGTTCAAATCTTCTCCGGGGCGTGAAGACATCAGAATGGCAATAGCCACGGAGAGCCATGAACGGAACGCCGTTCATGCAATCTCCGGGGCGTTATTCATACTCGTAATACGCCCTCACGATACTTCCTTATAAACAAGGTAAGGAGTGATGCGGACATGGGCGTGGATGAATGGCTAGCGGCTATGAAGTCGTCCCGTAACCGAGGGGTTTGACTCCGAGGATGGATTTTTTCACGTATCCTGCAGTGATGAACGCGAACGTTATTGGAATCGCCAGGAGGAACGCCACGAGGAAGAATGCCGCATACAGCGGAAAAAGATAGAACCTGTTGTCCTGTAAGACCGGATAATACCCTCCGTTCTCCCCCCGCAGCCAGCTCGTTCTCGCGAGGAAGGCGAGCGCCATACCGCTCAGGCCCACATTCCTGTCGAAAATGATGTCCTTTCCGGCAGCTCCAGGTATCTGGGCGAGGTACGTCATCGAGACCGATGCGATCCCCCTGATCTTTCCAAACAGGGTTTCGCCCGGATTCCGGCCATATGCCAGACGGCATACTTCGATGCCGGTCGCGCTTTTGTATCTCTGCGGCCAGCTGCCGTTCTGCACGCCTGCATCGGGTTTGAAGAAACGCATCATGGAACCGTTGATGACCGACTCTATCATTATGCCGGACAATTCTTTCCTGAACGGCGCGAGGAAAAGCCCAGCGAGGGTGAAACTGAATACCTTGAAGCATACTTTATGGAAAGGGTATGCCAGATAGCAGCACAGGATATCGCCCCGCATGTAATCGCGCATCTTCGCCAGGGTGCAGGCGAACGGTGAAAGTTTGGTGGACAGCGGATGGTATGCGACCGAATTGATATATCCTATCCGGTAGCCACGGTTTTGTATCCTGTGCAGGAGCTCGATATCCTCCCCGCCGAAATAGAACGGCAGGTATGTCAGTCCCACGTCCGTGAGCATCCGCGCCCTCATGCAGCCGTATTGCGGAAGAAGGCCGTTATGCTTCGGCTTTCCGCCATTCGTGTTCCTGATTCTGGGCACGACGGCGTCGACTCCTTCGTCTATGCCCTCCAGCAGGTCTTTGACAAGGGAAACAGATTCAGGGAAACAATCATTGTCCGCGAGTATGAGCATCTCATAACCGTTCTCCATGGCGAACTTCTCTCCGACATAGAAGCCGCCGGCTGAGCCGTAATCATCATTTCTTTTCAGGTGGAGCGCAGGTATGCCGTAAGTATGGGGCAGGAATCCGTCGTTTTCCCCATACACCATGATAACATCGAAATCCCTGGAGGTCTGGGCAGACAGCAGCCTGAGATGCCTGTCCGTAAGGTCGTTCCCATTGCGCGTCGGAATCACTATGGCCGTCTTCTTCCTCTTCCCGCCCCGCTCGTCCCTAATCTCGCTTACGAGCTCTGGCAGTTCCGGCCCTTCCTGCAGCCACCTCTGGTTGATCGGCATTAGTATTTCTATCCCGGCCATTATTTTTATTCCCTTCCCCACCATACCAATAAATAGTATATACAAGACCGAAAGAGAGATAGGATGGATACGGAAGTGTTCTACCATGGCCAGACCTAAAATTAGTGTTGTTGTGCCGACAAAGAATTCAGCCAAGACGCTCGCGGCATGCCTCAAATCAATCAAGTCCCAGACCTGCAAGGATTATGAGCTGATAATCGTGGATGGATTGAGCACGGATGGCACTGTTGATATCTCGCGCAGATATGCTGATGGCGTCATATCCGATGGGAATGGCGTGTCAGCATCAAGGAACGCAGGATTCGCTATCTCAAGAGGAGATGTATTCGTCTCCATAGACTCTGACATGGTGGTGGACAAGGATCTTTTCGAGGACATCACCAAAAATATCAAGGGGCACGGGGCTCTTGTGCTGCCAGAAATCGGCTCGGGGACCAGCTTCATCTCCAGATGCAAGGACCTCGAGAAGCGGTGCTATCTCGGCGAGGATTTCTCGGAGTCTGCCAGGGCATTCACAAAGGAGGCATTCAACGAGGTAGGCGGCTACGACCCGACCCTCCGTTTCGGAGAGGATTTCGATATCCACTCACGGATAAAGGCGAGGCACATCATCGGGCGGACGCGTGCGATGCTGCATCATGACAATGATTCGTTCGATTTCATCGCGAATCTGCGGAAAGCGTATCGATACGGCCATAGCGCGCCGAGATACCTGGCCAAAGGGCATGAGGGGACGAAAAAGGCCCTCTTAGACCTCAGGCATACGTTCTTCATCAGGCACTTCACAAAGCTGGCCAGGGAACCGGTCTACGGCATGGGGCTGTCTATCATCAAGATAATGGAATATTGCGCTGGGTTCGCTGGTTTTTTCGCATGCAAACTCGGGTTTTAGCTGGCAAGGCAGTTGGGATCAGGAATATATGGGATACTTATGTCCAGGTGATGCCTGGCCGTATCAGCCGTGCTTCAGCTTGAACGACAGCAGGCTGCACGCCATGTAGTATGCGTCTGAAAGAAGCCGGAATTTGGATCCTGGTATCTCCTTCCACTCTATCGGTATCTCGGCTATCGACAGGCCTTTGCGCTGCGCCCGCACCAGCAATTCGGTGTCCCAGAACCATCCGCTGGTCTCCACCTCGCTGATGACAGGCAGGACCAGGTCCTTCCTGAAAGCCTTGAACCCGCACTGGTGGTCTGTCAGCCTGGAACCGAGGACTGTACGGACAAGCCAGTTGAATCCCCTGCTTGCGACGTAGCGCATCATGCTCCGCTTGGCCTTGGATTCCTTCAGGTACCTGGAGCCTATCACGATGGCAGCGCCGTCCCTTATGACCCTCACCAACTCCTCGACATGCGCAGGGTTGGAAGCCAGGTCCGCGTCCATGAACATGATTATATTGCCCTTCGCGTATCGCGCCGCGTTTTTGATGGCTGCGCCCTTGCCAAGCCTCTTCCCGCCATGGAAGATCCGCACCCGGACGGATTCCATGGATTTTGCCACAGTTACTGTGCCATCGCTGCTCCCGTCCTCGCTGATTATTATCTCGAACCTATCCAAGGTCCCAGCAAGGACTGTCTCAAGCCTATTCACGTTTTCCTTCAGTCTCTCCTCCTCGTTGTAGGCCGGCAGTATGACCGACACCATCTCCTTCGCCATCAATAGAAAGTCGATGTCCTTATTTAAAACCTTATCAGGAAATGTGGAACCGTGAGAATCGCTATCTTCAACTGGCGCGATATCCGGAATCCGGCGGCCGGCGGTGCTGAAGCCTTCATCCAGAGGCTCTCCGAGAACCTCATACTGCTCGGCCACCAGGTGACCGTGTTCTGCGCCCGTTTCCATGGTTCCGCTGAACGGGAGGATATCAACGGCGTCCCCTACGTGCGCTTTGGCGGCAGGTACTCCATCTATCCACTTTCCTACTTTTGCTACAGGAAAAGCATCCAGGGCAGGTTCGATGCCATAATAGAAAGCATCAACGGAGTGCCGTTCTTCACAGCGCTTTTCTCTAAGGAGAAAGTATTTACCTTCATCCACCAGATGACCCGCGAGAACTGGTTCTCGGACCTTTCCACCCCCATCGCATTCGCGGCCTATCATATGGAGGACCACCTGCTGCGCCTTTACAAAAAGCTGCCGGCGATGGTGCCTTCCGAATCCACCAGGAAAGACCTCCTGGCGCTCGGCTTCAAGAATGTGGGCGTCATCCATGAGGCTGCTGACATCATCGCGCCTGGATCGATGGCGCTGAAGAAGGAGAATGATGCAGCTCTGATTTATCTGGGGAGACTGACCCGCTCCAAACGCGTTGATCACGTCATCAAAGCGTTCGGTCTCATCCGGAAGCGCGTGCCGCAGGCAAAGCTATGGGTTGTGGGCGCAGGCCCGGAGATGGCGCGCCTGACCGAAGCTGTAGCATCAGCCGGCCTCAAGGATTGCGTCACCTTCTTCGGGAAAGTGAGCGAGGCCAAGAAGGCAGAGCTCCTCGCAAAAGCGCACCTTCTGCTCCTGCCTGCGGTCCGCGAGGGCTGGGGGCTTGTCGTGCTGGAAGCCAACACCTGTGGAACCCCTGCGATCGGTTACGATGTGCCCGGCCTCAGGGACAGCATAGTGGATGGCACGAACGGCCATCTGGTCCCGGACGCGGATTATGCATCCATGGCCGAGCGGGCCGTTTCGCTGCTGCTGGATCCAGCCGCCCTTGCCAGGCTATCAGAAAAATCCGCTGCACATTCCAAAAAATTCACCTGGAGGAAGACCGCGGAATCCGTGGCCTCTTTCCTGTCTGCCCCATGAGCCGTTATTATTAACCCGAATCGTCATTAGTCCTACCATGCGGTCACGGTCCGGAAGCCAGAGGCAAGCGATGGCCACCCCGTTCATCTCTATAGCCATAATAACCAAGGATTCAGGCAGGACTCTGGAAGCCTGCCTGAAATCCATAGTCGCCCAGCACTATTCCGCCCATGAAATCATCATAGTCGATGCCCTGAGTCGTGACGCCACCTTGGAAATAGCCGGCAGATATGCGCACCGCGCGGTATCGTTGGATGCCCACTTCACCAAATCCCGCAACGTCGGTTTCTCATATGCCAAAGGCGATATCCTCCTCTCTGTTGATTCAGATATGGTGCTTGAAGCTGGCCTGCTCGGCGACATCGCATCGCGGATGGATGGCCATGGAGCCCTTGTCATCCCGGAACTTGGATACGGCCGTAGTTTCCTGTCCCGCCTCAAGTCCCTGGAAAAAAGATGCTACATTGGCGACCCTTACATGGAATCCGCCCGCGCATTCTCAAGGAAGGCGTTCGATGCTGTCGCAGGATATGACGAGAGCCTCGTTTTCGGAGAGGACCGCGACATCCACTGCCGCATAGCCGCATCATTCCCGGTCGGGCGCACCGAGCGCAGGCTCTATCATAATACTGACGGTCTTTCCTTCGGCGCTGATATCCGCAAGTTTTACCGCTATGGCGGATCCGCCCGGAGCTATGTATCCAAGAAAATTCCAGGGACCAAGAAGGTGCTATCCCCATCCCGGTTCCTGTTCCTGGGTCATGGCCGCATCCTTATCCAATCCCCGATAGAATCCCTGGGGCTCATATGGCTGAAAGGCGCGGAATCAGCGGCATTCGGTCTGGGCTACCTGCTTTCCGGCCGGGGGCGGTAGTTTTATGCCTTTCCGGGCAGAACCAATCCAGCATCGGGCGGAATGATATGGAATCAAACTCGAAACTCGCTCTCGTCGTCTATCTCGTTTTAGCGTTTCTCATAATGCTCCCACTGCTCAGACCCGGATATTATCTTGCCCTCGACATGCAGGCCGGACCCAACAGCTACACAGACGTGCAGTTCAGTGATTTCTATGGAGACGTGCCGAGCTCCTATGGCGCGTATTTCCCGACAAGGATGGTGATGGCCGCCATATCCGACATCATCAGTCCGGAAGCGACGGAAAAGCTGCAGCTATTCATCATCCTCTTCCTGTGCGGTGCATGCGCGCATTTTTCGCTACCGGAGGAGCACGGGAATGCGCGCTATTTCGCAGGCTTGCTGTATATGCTCAACCCGTTCGTGTTCGTGCGCTTTCTGGCCGGCCACTGGTCGTTGCTGCTCTCATATGCCATCTGGCCCCTCGCGCTCCTGTCTTTCTCCCAGTTCCTTGAGAAGCCCGGCGAGCGCAGGCCGTTCGTGAAGTCGGCGCTGCTGATAACCCTCGCCGCGGTCAGCTCGCACGGAGTGATAATCCTTCTGGTGTGCTGCGCGCTGATGCTCGTCTTCCACCTGCTGAAAAACAGGGCCGGACTCACAAATCTCCTCGCGCTCATAAAACCCCTTGCCCTGCTAGCGGCGGCAACACTCGTATTGAACCTGTTCTGGATAGCCCCGACCATCATGCTTTTCGGCAGCACCTACGCGCCCTCTTCCCCCGAGTCATATATCATGGATTTCAAGCTGTTGGCGATGGACCTGCCACCTGAGGCATCGATAGCAACGATGCATGGGTTCTGGAGATATGGCTTCATCTATACCAAGGACGTTTTCCAATACTGGTACGTGCCGTTCATCCTCATCGCGGCCCTTGCCTGCGCCGGCCTCATCGCGCTGCTTAGGGCAAAACCGCACCACGCGCTCTTCCTTTTCGCGGTTTTCATCATCGGTTTCCTGCTCGCCCTGGGGAATGGGGGTCCGCTGTCATCCGCCTTCACTCTCTTCGGCAAGGAGCTGCCGATTTATATGATTTTCCGCGATTCCCATAAATTCATCGGTATGATATGCCTGGCTTATTCCATGCTCGGCTCCTACGGGGCCAATCATGTATTGCGTTCACTCCAGCGGCGGAAGCTCGCTGCCCTCGCGGTCATCCTGCTCCTGCCGTTGATCTATAACTTCGGATTCTTCAATTTCCTTGGGCAGATAGGGACGACCCAGTATCCGGCTGACTGGGTTGAAGCCGGCAGGATAATCTCCGCGGACCCTTCCGAGACCAGCATCCTGGTCCTCCCGCCCTATCTCTACAGCACCTATAGCTGGTCCAATGCCACCCAGAAGACGCTTCCGACTCCAGCCGCCCACTTCTTCTCAAAGCCAGTCATCATTTCGCAGGGCATCATGATGCCCCATATATACAGCGACATCAAAGATGTCCGCGGCGACTACCGGGCATACATCTTCAAGAAACGGCAGTACATAAACAACACTGCCGAGCTCTTGGCGCCCCTCAATGCCCGCTATATAATAGTCCTCAAGGAATACGAAGATGCGGACAGTTATCTCTGGCTGTTCAAGAGGAGGGGCGGCGTGGATAATATCACGCTCGTCTATGAAGGCGATTCGCTCTACCTCTTCAGGAACGAGCTCGTCACCGGTCCGCTGCTCGCATCGGCCGATGCCGGGGAGGGCGGTTTCCAGCAGCTTGCCAACGTGAGCATCGATGGCCTTTCCCAGAACGTCTCATATATCCATATCAACCCGGTCACCTACCTCATCACAGGATGCGGCGCGCCATACCTGTTCTACGCTACATCTGCAGGACCGTTCATGGAATTCAATGGCAATCGCCCGGAGCCCTGGCATGCAATCGCCAGCACATTCCGGTTCAGCGGGCCAGGCATCCTGAGCAACGGGGTCTTCCCAGTCTCCCTTGCCCTGTTCATTCTTGCATGGCTACTGACCATCGCCCTTCTTATCCATCCGCAAAAAACAGGCGCCGTCCTGCTAGCCGCATCAGCAGTGCCCCTATACATATTGGCTTGGGGGGACATCCTCGGCCCGCACGCGCTCGGAACTCTTTTGGCAATTTCGCTGGCATCAGCCGGCATAATGTTCAATCATGGCTATCCGAAAAAGGCATCCAAAAGCTTCTTAAATATAAAATGCGGGTAGTTCCGCATGAAACTTATCTATATTCTGGCCGTAATGGCCCTGCTGTTCGCGATTCCAGCTGTGTCCGCACAGAGTTCATGGTACGGCTATAACTGCCAAGGTTACTATGGCTACGGCTACTCATGTATCCATGATGATAACGCTGAGCCAAAGAAGCAGATGGATGTGGCATTCACTTCGTCCTGCGACGGCGGTGTCGTCACCAACGTCATCACGGTTCTCGACGCGGGCGATGAGGCCCACGTTGTCGTGAAGCAAGGCGGCGAAGCCGGAGATATCATCACTGCCGGTGACACTGAAAATGATATATTCACATTCAACGGCTGCGATGTGGATGGCCTTTACATAAAGGTGACCCAGTCCGGCTATGCGCGCAAAGAGATGTTGGGAGAGGATACGTTGTCCTGCTCTTCCTGCGCTCCGCCCCCGGAATGCGTCAGCGATGCTGACTGCCCCTCTGCCGAGCGCTGCCTGTCAGGTGAATGCGTGAACGTGCCCTGCGAGTGCGGCACGGTACAGAACCACCAGTGTGTGGCATACGAATGCTGCTCTGATTCCCAGTGCAGTGCGAACGAGCTTTGCCAGAACCACATCTGCAATCCGAAGCCTGCCGAGTGCACTGCGGATGCGCAATGCGCAGCGGACAAATACTGCAATATTCCTGCAGGCGCGGCAGGAGGCACCTGCGATGATGTGACTGTTGGCGACTGTGGCCAGGTCGAGAACCACGCATTCGTTCCATACGGATACGAATGCGGCCCAGAGGCCGGATGCCCGTCATGCCCGCAGGGCGCAGTATGTATTGACCACACCTGCAAGAGCGGCGATGTGTCCTGCCCGACAACAGGCATTGTAGGAGACACGAAGACCTGCACTGCCACTGAGGGAGGCCAAGCCTGCGCCAACTGCGACTATGAAGTGACCGATCCGAGCGGTGGTAAGTCCACTAAGAAAACCGACGAGAACGGCAACTTCGAGCTGTCATTGGATATGTCTGGGGCCTATCAGGTCACCCTATTCAAGGACGGCCAGGCCCTGAAGACCATACAGGTGGAGGCTTTCAAGAAGTCAGGCCCGTCAGAACCTGAGAAGCCCACTGCGCCGGATATGACGACCCCGCTGCTTTTACTGGTGTTCCTGCTGATACTGCTGGTGCTCGGCATCCTCTATTGGAGAAGCAGGGACGGCAAGAAGAAGTGATTCTTTTCCTTTTTATCTTATTTTCTACTTTTTACATTCATCTTTAATCCGCACCTAAGATGAATGATTGCATGATGCGCGAGATATCACTAGATGAAGCCAAGCAGATTTGGGACAGGTTCGTCCCTGAAAAGCAGGTCTGGACTGACGATTGGGACATGAGGGTGGCCATATGCAAGGAATTCGGCTACAAACCGCTCATCCTCTATGACGGCAGGAACTTCTTCCCCCTGCAATATGAGCCTGAGAACCGATTCTACACCATAATAAGCGGGGCTACGGCAGAGAAGAACTACCTGACCTTCGACCCTGAGTTCATGAAGAAAACCAAAGAAATACCTGAGAATATCTATTTCGATTTCCTGGCAGAGAGGTTCGATGGCTGCGTAGATGCGTTGTGCCCGCAATTCTTCATAGACCTCACAGGCATAGACAGCATAGACGATTACCTCGAGCGGTTCTCCGCGAAACACCAGAAGAACTTCAGGAGATCATGCAGGCAGTTCGGAAACTATGAATTCCTGAGACAAGGCACGCTCAAGGAGATGGCAGAACTCAACATGGAGACTTTCGGGCAGGAATCGGACTTCGTGAATGATGAGATGGGATGCTACGCCATCCTTGACAAGGACCCGCGCACCGAATACTGGTCCATAGTGAAGGATGGGAAGAACGCCCTGATAACCCAGTATTTCTTCTACGGCCGCACCATGTCGGTCTGCAGCTGGGGAGTGGGTGGGGGATACGACGAGACGATGAAGATAGCATTGGCAGAAGCCATAAAGCTCGCCAAAAGCAGGGGCTGCACGAGAATCGATTATGCGCCTACTTATTCCAGCTGGAAGTTCCTCTACCGCCTCGATACCGCGCCGCTGTGGAGGTACAAGCGGGGCAGTATCCCGAGTTCTGTGGAGACACCAGGATATGAGATACCACTGGACGAAAGAGAGAGACTCAGGGCGGAAGGAAGACTGTGACTGGGAGCGGCGGTGGATGCGCTACCAGCACAAAATTTGCAAAATTTTGTGCGCCACAATCGAAATTGCAATGCAATTTCGGTGTGCAGGGTTGCCTTGCAACCCTACCATGGTAAATTTTCAAATTTACCATGCAATAAAAAACCGCACGTGAGAATGGAAATCATGCAAGGCAAGGACATCACGGTACTGGCTGGTTTCATCATGATATGTTTGGCGGCGGGAGGCATCGGCTCTTTGTTCACGATGCAGTCCATTCCGACATGGTATGCAGGCCTCAATAAGCCTGATTTCAGCCCGCCCAACTGGGTTTTCGGTCCGGTCTGGACAACGCTATATATACTCATGGGCATCGCGGCATATCTGGTATATGCGAAGGGGATGAAGAAGAAGGAGATCCGAGGCGCTTTGATGATTTTCGGTGGCCAGCTAGTGCTGAATACCTTATGGTCCATACTTTTCTTCGGCCTGCATAGTCCGCTCTACGGCTTTGTCTGCATAATCGCGCTCTGGCTCGCCATAGCCGCCACTATCTGGAAGTTCTACGGCGTATCCAAAAATGCAGGACTGCTTCTGGTTCCGTATATCCTGTGGGTATCGTTCGCGAGCGTCCTGAACCTCTTCATCTGGATGATGAACTGATAGCAGGTTTGGTGGGACAGGCACGCTTGGAAGTACCGAAGCCGCGCTCAGAGCGGCACTGCACAGCTATCCATATCGATGCCGACTGTTGCGTAGTTGGCGAAGCATTCTTCCATGCACTCTGCCTTGGTTGTGTCGCCTTGGGTAGATTGTTCCAATTCCGTGCACATGGAATCGCAATCCTGCCTGAAGGTGGAGGTGCAGCAGGTGGTGGCATCGCCAAGGCCTTCGGCGCGGACGCCGTCCATGCACTGGCTGAAGCATCCTTCTCCCTGATTCAGCTGCGAGCATATGTTGGTGCATGCCGAGCCGTAGGTGCCGTAGGGGCAGAACCCGGAGGATGAAGACGGGGTCGTGGAGCCGCAGCAACCGGAAAGGAACGCAAACGCCGCGAATATGCCGATAAGATAAAGGATTTTCATGAATGCACCGCAACAAAGTTCGCGGGGAATGCATAAAATGCTTCGCTGAACGCGTTCGGGAGAACATCGGGTGATGATGCGGGTGGCGGCGTAGTTGATGGTGCGGACGGGGTGTGAGTGGCGATATTGTTGGTGGTGCAGGTGGTGGCACGGGTGGCGGGGAGGTTGGCGGCGCGTTTGGTGATGCGGTTGGAGCGTGGGTGGCGAGGGCGGGTGGCAGCGTGGTTGGGGGTGTGGGTGGTGGTGCGGGTGGCGAAGCGGACAGGATGAAACGCGGGGTTGCGGGTAGTTATTTATTCTTTGGCAGATAGGAGCGATGATATGGGAACCGCCCAACAGGCTGACAGCGGCGAGGATGCGATAAGGTCTGTGCTGCTTGGTTCAGGCGCATTCCCGTTATATTATGATGTCGGGGTGCTTTGCGTCTTCGCGGCCATAACCGGAGCCATGGGGCTGATAGCTTTCGGGGACCTGCAGCAGGCGAAATGAGTTTTGCAGCTGATCCGCTAATCTTTTCCCAGCTTGTTGGAAACAAAAGCCGCGATTGCTGCCAATACGGCACCTAACAGCGTATTTTCGACGACTGTGATTGAGAGCAGCAAAATCATCGAGAACGTATCCGGTGCGGCTAAACCAAGGATTGGCCTGCCAAGATAAGTGCTGCCAGCCAATGTCGCAATGCATAGGGTGAGCGAGCCGGCGAATAGAAGCAACGCACCATTAAAGGCGGCTGCCCCCAACCCTTTTTTAGCTACGAGCAATCCCCCATAGACAGCCAAAGCCAACCTGAGCAGGCTGAAGAACAGATTTCCGAGGGAATATGAAAGGACTGGCGGTAATATTCCGACGCCAATAAGCGCGACTTCAGCTATGGTCAGTGAAACGATGGCCGCCGCCAAAATCGCCAATGTTGCAGGATTCCCGTTTTTCATGCTCTTCTTACTCGGCTTGTTTTTAAAATGAAGATGCTGGCGGATTCTTGAGGTGGATGATTGGTACGGATCACCATATTCCCGGAACGAGCCGGTACCTCACTTTTTTCATGTATTCCTTGTACCCCTTAAGCTCTTCCTGCAGTGTCTTGTCCTCCATATATGTTCGGCCTACGAACAGGAGCGCGAGGATGGCTGCTGGGATAAGGGAGACCGCTGAGCCAAGGACGAGCGAGGCTGAGCCGTACATCAGGATCATGCCGGCATAGCCAGGATGCCGCACAATGGCATATGGGCCACCTGTCATGACCTGGTGGCCTTTCACGATTGTCACCGTCGTCTCGAAGAACTTGTTGACCACCATCGCCCATGCGATAATGATGGCGCCAATAACATAGAGGGCGACACCAAAGGCCCCAAACGTCTCGCCCAAGTCTGACCATCCGGCCCTGCCGATATCGAATCCGGCGACCGCGTGGATGGCCACCACCGACAAGATATATCCGACAGCGAATGCCTTGTCCCAGGATTTCATGCCTGGCTTCATCTCGCTCCGCTCCGCCATGACGCCCGGCGCGAATTTCCAGAATATCACGAAGTTGCACAGGAGCTGGACCAAACTCATGCCATACAGGAACCAGGCGCGCGGGATGTCAAGCCGGCCTGCGGCCAAGAAGAAGGATGCTGCCATGAGAGCGAGACCGAAAAGGACCTGGAATGCCCGATTGACGGTTTTCTTATCAATCTCCATCATACAGGAAGGCGCGGGATAAGTATAAAAATCATGGTTCCGGCCTCACCACAGCTTCAGCCTGACGTATCTGATTAGCGAGACGCCACGTTCGTCTATCCTCAGGTTCACCTGCCAGTTCCCCACACCGCTCCTTTCCGCGAGCCTTGCGGCCCTTTGGATGCGGCTGCTGGTGCGGTCCGGGGCAGGCGGACGGAACCGGGGGGCGTCATAGAGGTAGCAGAGCAGGACGATGGCACGGGAACCTTTCCTCACGCTCCGGGCAAGGTCCGCGAAATGCTTTATCAGGCGCTCGAACGAATCGAAACGCGAGTGCGTGGCTGTTTTTACGCTCTTGGATGCCGGAAGCGAGATGAGCGGGGTCTTGACCTCCATATAGGTATTTCCGCTGGCACCACCGATGACGAAGTCTATGCGCGAGCGGCCGAGCGGTTTTTCCCTTTCCAGCTTGCCTTTGCCGGCCATGCGGGCGAGGGCGTTGTTCCTGATGAAGAAGGCGAGGTATTCGTTGGCCCTGGTCTGGTTTATGCCTATCCATCTCTTGTTTTTGCAGGATGGCGGGTCGAGGGAGATGGCTTCCACTGTGTATTTCGTTTTTCTTTCTTTACGCGCGCTTTTAGAGAGGAGGCACGGGACGTCCTTGAATATTATATCGCCGATGCGCCCGGTGTTCGGGCAATGGCACCTGACCGTCCGCCTGCCGACGCGCACCATCATTATGAAGCGGTTCGGGCGGGAGAGAATGATGCCTTCGGCGAGCTCTTCAGGAAAACGATATGCTGGCTTTTTCATGGCGATAATCCCATCAACAGTGAGGTTTTTAACCTATGGAAATGATAGCAGAAGCATGAGAGGCATGCTTGTTTTCGTTCCGGTGGCCGCAGTCCTGTTTTTCGTATCGCTGGCTTTCGCGGCGCCGGCACCGCCCGAGATAATAGTCAACAACGCGACCATGGAATGCTCGCAGTTCAATGCCGGTGATGAATGCGTGAACTGCGAGGTCCCTGAGGGCTGGACGAGCCTGGGGTACAACACCAGGGAATGCCCCAGCGGATATACCGAAGTGGACGCTGATGTGGAGTGCGCCCCGTTCAAGATCGGCAGGTGCTGCAGCATGGGCCACAGCGGTGCGCTGGGCGAATGCGATGACATGGTAGTGAACTATGTCCTGAAGCAGTGCATGTTCGCGAACGGAACCGTGCCGCCAGGATGGGAAGGCAAGCCCGAGGGCACGGAAGACTCGGACTGGCAGTGTCCAGAGGGCTACGGATGGCCTGCCGAGGGGATTCCTCCCAGCGCATGCTGCACAGGGGCGTTCCTGCTGGGCGGCCTGGTGTTTTTCATATTCAATAAGAGAGGTTGAACTTATGGGAATGAGCAAAAAGGACCTGTCACGGAAAAGGGCGAACATCAAGGCCAGGGTAGAGGAGCTGGAGAAGAAGGCCAGGATGGACCCGCTGAAAAAGAACAGGGCGCTGCATGATGAGCTTGAGGATCTGAAAAGGAAACTCGCTGAGGCTGATTGATTATGGCACAGTGTTTTCTCTGCAGGGAGGAGACGGACACAAGAAGGCTTTTCGCAGGAAGCGCAAGAGGCTTCGCTGATATGTGCTTCGACTGCACGATAAGGTTCTACAAACTGCAGAAAGAGGAGTGAACAGCGAGGCTGCTGTTCCTTACGATCGAACCAGGTCGCGGTGGGTCTCGTACATGAAGGCGACAGCCTCGTTCAATCTGGCCAGCTTCTCTATCACGAACCCGAATATCTCGGTGGAGTTCACCTCGTGGCGGTCCTTTAGGTGCGCGTTGAGTTCATGGACTATCTTCTCTGATATATGCTCGGATTTCTCGTTCTCCAGGCCGCATTCCTGGCATGCTGCGAAAATAGAGGCATATAGCTTCTTCTCGTCGAACGCTTCCTTCCTGCCTTTTCTTTTTACAACGAGCGTCATAGGACCGACCTGGCCGCGCGGGGCATGTGATAACCAACCGCCCCCAAAATTTATATACGTTATGTAGCATGAGGCGATGATGTGCTGGTGAATAATTAGGGCCTGCCGAAGCAGGCCACCGATTTCTTGTTTGTGAGTAGGAGAGAAAGAGGCATTTAAGCCCCCCCCTCCTAATGGGTTTGAACCCCCCATGCAATCAACTCAAAATCAGGATTTCTT
>JACCLH010000079.1 GCA_013425375.1 Microcaldota archaeon
CCGAAGCAGAGGAAGGACGAGCTGAGGGAGAAAATCAAGGAGATAATAACCAGCGACTTCGGCGGCTCGCATTACAGGTGAGCGGATGAAGAGCGCGCTCGGGCTGCCGAAGAAGGTGAAGCTCAAGGACGGCAGGATAGCCACCATATCATTTCTTTCGAAGAAGGACAGCGTGAGGGAGCTGCGTGGATTCGTAAACGGCCTGGTTGCCGAGAACACGTACATAACCGATGACAAGAAGGTCACGCTGAAAGAGGAGGAGAAATGGAAAGCCGGGCGTATCTCAGCTTTCAGGAAAAGAAACGCGTACCAGCTCGTAGCCAGGATTGCCGGGAAGATAGCAGGGACCACCGGGGCTGGAAGGGGGAAGGGCAAAGAGAGAGGGGATGTCGGCCTGAGTCTCTTGATTGCGAAAGGATACCGTGGCATCGGCCTGGGTGAAGCCCTGCTCAGGACGAATATCCAGGTCGCGGAAAGTTTCCTCAAACCAAAAACGATTTTCTTAGGGGTGCTCGCGCCCAACAAGCCCGCCCGTGCGCTTTACAAAAAGGTCGGGTTCAGGGAATTCGCCGTATTCCCGAAATGGACGCTGCATAAGGGAAAATACGTGGACGAAGTGTTCATGAAGCTGTAGGAATGCATTGCTCGGTAGTGTAAAAATTCGAACCATATAGTTCGAAAAAGTATACAATACCGGCATCTACCGCAGCCCTAGAATAAGGGACTGAAACCGAAGCAGAGACGCTCTGCTATCGGACGGAGCAAACCGTGCGAGCGCGCATACATGGTTTTCAGTTCATCATCGAGGTTAGGGACCGCGATTCTCACTTTTTGATTTTTTTTAATGACTTCATAGGCCGCAGAATCGCCGTTGAAAGAGATTGAATCGACAACTATGCCATTCCTCGCCAGTTTTTCCTTTATTTCATCTACTGCGGTTGGACCTTCCCGAAGCTGTTTTAAATTTTCCAAGGCGGATGCCTTATTCCGGATTGCCCTTGCAGGAGCTACTATCCGCCCAAAGCTCATTGATGATTTGGATTCCAGTGAGAACATGGCAACTCCGCTAAGGCTTGGCCGTATAAATGACTCGGGGAACTTCAACTCCGCACGGTCCTTCGCGTTAGTTGAATCCCAGGCGTTAGCGATAGACTCGGCAAAAGCTACGAAACCAAAGGTTGGCGCGACTGGCAAGACAAGTAAGCGAAATTTAATTGCATGGCCATATAATCTATCAATAATTGCATGGCCATATAATCTATCAATGTCAGGGGCAGGAACAGTGCCATCTAATTTAGGGATAGCGAGGCTGTCACTTCTAGGCTCACAAAGGCTGTGGCTTATTGGCAGTAGTGGTTCCAACACAGGCGTGTGGGCTTTTACGCCTTCATCAATGACTTTCCTGTGCTTTTCATTTGACGGATGCTCGAATACTCTCTGGACAGCAGGAACTCGTTGTAACATAGATGACTATTCCGTAGGTTATGCTTATATATACTCCTTTTTTATCATTTTTAGCGACTTTATGCTACACTTACGGTGAATTCAATCAGCTCGTATGCTCGAACGTCAGCTGAGTCCTGCACTGCGCGTCCTCGTCGAAATAGCCTGATATGAACAGCTTGAAATAGCCCAGGTAGGGTATCCTGGCTATGACCTTGCCCCGGACATTCTCCTGCGGAGGCGGATGGTTGCCCAGCCCTGAGCTATAATCATACTGCTGGATGTCAAGCACAGGATTGTTGTCGCCTCGCGTTAGATAGTAGGATTTCCCGTCCACGTCTATCTTGAACATCGCCCTGTGGACTATGTCGCCCACATAGCTGAAAAGGTCGCCCCTGACAGGCTGATAGACGATGATGTCATTCGAGAAGTTTGTCAGGTATTCCTTGCCCTTGAATTCCACTGACTTCAGGCACGGCTCTGTGAGGCTGGCGCCATTGGTGACTGCCACGTCGCAGCGCTCGTAATGGTATGTGAACGGACCTTTCTGCTCTATCACGGTCTCAGGGGATTTGATGAATGCCTGGCAGAGGTCATTTTTCCTGTCCATCATGCAGTAGGCGAACAGCGAGCCTTCCAGGGACGTGTTGCCTGCCGGAGATGTGATTGTGGAGGCGCCTGACAGCGAATCCAGCTCTGCCTGGGTCATGCTTATCTCATGCGCCTTTATCGGGGCGCCCTGGACGACCACGAAATCGCCGCGCTGGAGATTCGGGAGCATGCTGCAGGAGACCACTCCGGATATCGGGGACTGCGTGTTCAGCACGAACGACATGCCATACCAGATGCCCACTGCGACAGCCAGCGCGATGATTGTGTCCACCACCTCATGCTTCCAGCCGTGCTTCTGGGCGCCTTCCTTGACCTCCATGCCCACGAAAATGAATATCTCCACCACGATGAGCACTGCGAGGAGTATGGGTATGAAACCGAGCGGCCCGCCCCTTAAGACGGCGTTGGTGATGAGGAAAAGCGCCAGCGTGGCTATGAGGGTTGCGGCCTGGTAGGGCCATTTACGGAAGAGTTCCTTCATGTCTGCCGGCATCTGACCAGCTACTCGGTTATCTCCGAGAACTGCTTCCTGAATTCGCCGAGCTCCTTCTTCAGCTCGTCCAGTTTTTCAAGCACGAGCTTGGCCGGGTCGCCCTTCTTTGTCCTCACGATGAGCTTGGGCGTGGACATGATGGGGTGCTCCACCTTGTAGGATGCGAACTCCACGTCCTTGTCCTCCATGATGCGCTCAGCGAGGAGCTGGGCAAGGGACTGGTCCGCGCCCCCGAGGTCCATCTCCAGGGTGTTCTTCTCATTGACCAGAATCTTGGCTGCCATAAATATCACCTGCGTTCTGCACCGCCATATCCTCCGCGGTGGAATCCTTCTCTTCTCGGTCCTCCTTCCCTCCGCGGGCCGCCTTCCCTGCGGAATCCTTCCCTGCCCCTGAACGGCGGTCTCCTGAAGCCGCCCTCGCGGCGTTCATAGCGCGGCTCTGCCTCGCCCTGCTCAAGGGCCTCACCCTCGGCGAGCGGCAGCTTCCTGCGCTCCTTCCAGAAGCATCTGGAACAGATGAACAGCCTGTCTTTTAAATCCATTCTCTGCCGGCACTTCGGACAGAAGGCCGCCACCACACCGCACTGCGGATCGAAGATGGTGAGCGACAGCTCGGACCTCTTGACCTCCTGGACCTTGGCCTTGATTATGTCGCCCAGCTTGACCTCGTCCCTTATGTCGCGGACATAGCCGCGGCGTATGGCCGTGACCAGGAGCACGCCGTCCATCTCGATGCCGCGGCCGTGGCCCTCGACCTCTTCCACTGTCACGCAGCTTCCGATGGCCTTGTTCGGGCCGGTCTTGGTTATCATGCAGTAGACTTCGCTGCCGACAGCAGGGAGCTTGAGCTTCCTGCCCTTGCCTTTCACTGCGGCATGGCCCGGCGCGCTGACGTTCTCGCCAAGGGCAGCTGAATATACCTCATCCTTATCCGAATAGGTGTTCTCGCCGGGTTCTGACTCCTCAGCGCTTGAGAGGTGGTCTCCCGGAAGAACTAGCTTCTTCTCCATAGTGATGCCTCTAACAACATTTCAAAGAGGAATTACACTTGAAGGGAAGTGTTTTTAAAGATAAAGAATACGTTTTTAAGCACTTCTTAACACATTAAATCCGGTTTATTATGATGCGGATGGAAAAGGCACGGCCAGCGACGACCATAATGCATGCAGGCAGCAGGTTCGGCAGGTACAAAGGCATCACTGAAAGCCCTGTGCGGGATATAGGGGTCAATGATGCGGTTCTCAGGCAGATGGAAGACGCCTGGAAAAGACTCGACCCGTGGGGTATGACAGTGGAAAATTATCAGGAAACGTGTGAGCTTGTGAAACGCGTGGACTGCACCGCAAAAGATGTTGAGACATTCACCATAGGTCTTGCAGGGCATCAGGAAGAGAATGACTTTTCCGATAAAGCAGGGATGTTCCTCAGCGCGCTGATGAACAGCGGGAAGGACAGCAGGTACGTCATCCATACCGCGCACCTCCAGGAGATGATTTCGTCCCTGGGCTATCGCAACACAAAGGATATAGAGATTGATGGCGACCTAGGGAGTTACACCGGCGACGAGATGGAATCAGGCACCATAACAGTCCATGGCAATGTGGAGGATTGCCTAGGGTTTTGTATGCGCGGCGGCAGGATTTTCGTGGAGCGTAATGCGGACGATGAGGCGGGTCGGGGGATGGAAGGCGGCGAGATAATCATCGCTGGAAGCGTCGGGGATAATCTTGGCGGAGGTATGGAAAACGGCCGCATAATCGTGGAAGGCGATGCTTATGGCAGCGTGGGCACGAGCATGAAAGGCGGCGAGGTCGTGGTGAAAGGGTCTGTTTATGGAAATGCCGGCGAGGAAATGGAGGCCGGGAAGATCGTGATTGAAGGGGATGTCATCGATATAGGCAATACTGGTAAGCATATGGGTAAGCCCCGAGTGCAGCGAGTCAAAGTGGGGGCCGGCATAGGCATGGGAATGGCGGGCGGCGAAATCTGGCTGGATGGCAGGTTCCACCACCTAAGCCACATGATAGAGCACGGGAAGATTTATCACAAAGGCAAACTCATCCTCGAAAAGTGATTCTCATGGCTGGAGCGAGCGTAGCGAGACGGGAGATTGTCCTTCCGAATGCTCCAGCGCTCGCTATGGCGAACCGATTCTCGAGATACAAACCGGAAACCGAGCGAGCGGTGAGGAAGGTCGAGGTTGTAGAGGATGAGACGCTGAAACAAATGAAGGAAGCGTGGAAAAAGTGCAGCCATACTAGTAGTCCAGCTACCGACTATGCCAAGATGCTCGAATTCGCCCAAAAACTGGAATGTTCAGCGAAAGACATCGAAAACTTCAGCCTCGCGCTCGTGGAATTCCAAAGTGAAAATCGCTTCTCAGACCGGGTGGCGATTTTCCTCAGCGCACTGATAAACAAATCAAAGGAAACTGAATTCGTCATCCATACAAATCATGTCGCTCAACCAATCCACAATCTCGGATACAAAAACGCGAAAAACATCACTGTGGAAGGGAATGCCAGTAATTATGTTGGCTATTTGATGAAAGACGGCATCATCATTATGCATGGGAGTTCTGGCGAGAATGTTGGCTATTACATGGAAGGCGGCATCATCAAGGTGAATGGGGATGTTGGTAATTATCTTGCTCATTGTATGAAAGGCGGCATCATCAAGGTGAACGGCAATGCCGGCGATTTTGTTGGCGAATCAATGCGAGGCGGTATCATCACTACGGAAGGGGATACTGGCCATCTTGGCTGGGATATGCAAGGCGGCGAGATTCATCTCAATGGTGATTATGGAAACATCTCGAACGTTATCGACCACGGAAAAATCTTCCACAAAGGCAAATTGATAGTTGATAAGTGATTCTCATGGCTGAAGCGTTAGCGAGACAGGAGATTGTCGTTCCGAAGGGTCCAGTCCTGGCCATGGCGAACCGGTTCTCCAGGTACAAGTCCGAGGAAGAGAAAATGGTCAGGAAGGTTGAGGTCCAAGGCGATGAGCTGAGCTACCTGAGGCAAAGAAGGGAGATGCTCAGGAGCATGACACCGGAGCAGGTGCTTCAGATGTCAGAGTTCCACAAAGATTTGAATGTCTTTGAGGCATTGGCCGTGGCCAAGAAAGAGGAGAAGATAATAATCCCGCAGGATGTCCATGACAGGATTTTTACTGAGACTGATATCGAGGCCATTTTTTCGGCATGGACCGGAACCGCTGTAATCTATGAAGCTCCAGATACTCCCTTTGGTGATAAGGTCGCTTATGATTGGAAAACTGATCGTGGTATGCAGTACTCAGTAACTTTCAATGTACTGCAGCAATTCAGAGGAAAAACGAACTGTGCTCTTGTGGTGGAGCATCCGGACTTTGAATTTGTTGATTTGGGGAATAATCGTTTCGAGCTTAAGGCTGCTGAGGGGGCTGCCAGTTTGCTTGAACACTTCCCCAAAAAGAAAGGTTGGTACAGATACGACGAGCGATTCAGGATTCCGGTAGGCAATCCAAAAAAAGATGATGGCTCAACAAAGCATTTCTGGCGTAAGGATACCGCGCATATCGGCCTAGTTGCCTTCGACTCCGGCGGCTCCGGCAGGCAGGTCGTCTACCTCTACGACGGGCCGTCCGTCGGTCTCGGGGTGGCCATCTTTTAAGGTGATGATTATGGCTGGAGCTATAGCGAGACGGGAAATTGTTGTTCCGAAGATTCCAGCCCTGGCTATGGCGAACAGATTCTCAAGATACAAACCGGAAACCGAGCGAGCGGTGAGAAAAGTTGAGGTAGTTGAGGACAAGACGCTGAAAAAGATGAAGGACGCGTGGAAATCGTGCGGATATGTTTATTCTGATAAATACTATCCGGAGATGCTTGAAACTGTCAAAAAACTGGAATACTCTGCAAAGGACGTTGAAAAATTCAGCATAGCACTTGCGGAATTCCGGGGTGAGAGAGCATCAGCGCATGAATTCGGAATTGTCCTAGGATTCGTACATAAAGCCGGATTCTTCCTGAGCGCATTGATGAACAACTGCAAGGATAGCGAATTCGTCGTGCATACCAATCATCTCGCCAAACCTATCATTTATCTTGGATACCGAAACACAAAGAACATCATTGTGAACGGGAATGTTGGCGATTATCTTGGCGAATATATGGAAGGCGGCACCATAACCGTGGAAGGCACTGCTGGCGACCGGGTCGGCTGTTCTATGGAAGGCGGCACCATCATAGTGAAGGGGAATGCTGGCGACGAGGTCGGCTATGCGATGGAAGGCGGCACCATAACCGTGAAGGGGAATGCTGGCGATGATGTTGGCGAGAGGATGAATGGCGGCGAGATACATTTGAATGGTGGTTATAATGGCAGGGCAGGATTCAAGCACGGAAAAATCTTCCACAAGGGCAAACTCATAGAAAATATGTGATTCTCATGGCTGGAGCGAGATTGAAGGGAGGCAGAATCGCTGTTCCTGATGCTTCAGCCACTAATATGGCAAGTAGATTCAGCAGATACAGGCCCGAAGAAGAGAAAGCAGTGAGGGAGATTGAGGTAGTTGAGGACAAGACGCTGAAAAAGATGAAGGACGCGTGGAAGGCGTGCAACGTCACTGATGAGGCGCCTGATGACTATTCCAAGATACTTAAAAAAGTCAAAAAACTGGAATATTCTGCAAAAGACATCGAAAACGTCAGTCTCGCGCTTGTTGAATTCCAAAGTGAAGAAAACTTCCAGTGGAAGGCAGGTGCTTTCCTCAGCGCTTTGATGAACAACTCCAAGGATACTGAATTCGTCATCCATACCGCTCATCTCGCTGAACCTATCGATTATCTTGGATACAAGAATACGAAGAGCATCACGGTGATCGGGAATATTGGTAGGGATGTTGGCGGGCTAATGAAAGATGGCGATATCATGGTGGATGGGAATGCTGGCGAGGCTGTCGGGGTCAGCATGAAAGGCGGCACCATAACTGTGAATGGGAATGCCTATGGGTATATCGGGCAGGAGATGGATGGCGGCACTATCATGGTGAATGGGGATGCTGAGGAGGCTGTCGGGGTGGACATGAAAGGCGGTAGCATCACCGTGAATGGGAAAGTTGGTGAGGGTGTCGGCATTGGAATGGAAGGCGGCGAAATCCGCATCGAAGGCGAGATTGGAAGCATCGCAGATGATATCAAACACGGAAAAATTTACCACAAGGGCAAACTCATCCTCGAAAAGTGAAGACACTTCCCCGAAAGTAAAAACTATTAAATAGGGCTGGGATATCCTTATGATGAAGCGCCCGATACTGGTATTGTGCATAGACCGGGACAATGACCTGTTCGAGAAGGCCAAGGTCAGCGGCCCGCTCGTCGGCAGGGAAAGGAACCTGCAGGGAGCCCAGGCGCTGTCCCTGGCAGACCCTGAGGACCCTGACTCCAACGCCATCTACTACGCTGTCAAGACGTTCGACAAGATGAGGAGCGAGGGCCATGCGGTGGAGGTCGCCACGCTCACAGGCCACAAGAGCATGGGCTACAAGGCCGACAAGGAGATAAGCAGCCAGCTGGACAGGATAATCGCCGAACTCAATCCGGCCTCCTGCGTGCTTGTATCCGACGGCGCCGCTGACGAGGAGATACTGCCCATAATCAAGTCAAGGCTCAAGGTGGATTCCAGCAAGATAGTGTTCATAAAGCAGGCCAAGGAGCTTGAGAAGACATATTTCGTGCTCCTGGAGAAGCTCAAGGACCCGTATTTCGCAAGGATAATCCTGGGGATACCTGCGGTACTGCTCATCCTGTTCTCAATATCCACATATTTCGGCATAGGCTGGCAGCCAGTGGCGTTCATAGCCGGGATATACCTCCTGTTCAGGACGTTCGGCGTGGACGACATGATAGGCAGTGTCATAAGCGACTTCAGGTTCTCATTCGAGAGGACCAGCTGGGTGGGTTATGTGGGCGCCCTGGCCATATTCTCTGTGGCCGCCTTCGTGGGCTACCAGAGCGTGCTGAAGGGCATCCGGCTCGGCCTGCCCAACGAGAAGCTGGTGGCGTACGTCATCGGCAGCAGCATCTGGATAGTGTTCACAGGGCTTCTGCTCATAATGGCAGGGAAGAGCATAGACGCGCTGATAGACAAGAAGAAGTACAGGGTGGCCAAGTACATGCTATATTCAGCTGCGGCAGCCCTGACGACATTCGTGCTTCTGGTCGGCAGCAGCTGGATAGTGAATATATCTGAGCCGTATGTGGATTTCGGCACGTTCCTGTTCAGCATAGCGCTCTCGCTCGTGCTGGGATATCTTGCGACATCGTTCGTGAACTGGTACAGGAAGGAGATACTGCTTGAGATGAAGGTGGAAGGGAAGGAGGCCATATCCGAGCACGGCACCTATCTCGGGAAGATAGTCGGCCTGGACGCTAGGAAAGGCAGGATAGTGATACAGACGGTCTTTGAGAAGAGATACACCCTGCCTGTTTCCGCTGTGAGCTCGGTAGACGAGAATGTGGTGCTGAAGACAACCGAGTGAAATGATGGACATTATCTCAAAGGCAGTGGCGAAATTCGCGTTCGTCATGCTCGCGAAGAAGATAGCGAAAATCGCGTTCTTGGTTTTCCTTGTTTCTGCCGTAATTTATCTGATCTGGGAACCTGTCACTGGCTACATGGTGCAGAAAGATGTGGGGCCATCGCGCCAGATTCTTGGATGCGACCCGGCACAAGACCCATGCTGCTATGAACCTTACAATATATCCAACGCTTCGTGGGAGAACCCGCTCCATTTCACTGACGTCGTCTGCGCACCATCTGGCGGCTATGGCACAGAGACCTGCATCGGCGCTTTCGCGGTGCTCATGCTAATAATAGCGGTAGCGGCTATGCTGGCGGGCAGATTCATTAAGTAGGAGCAGCCGGACTTCATCTTCCAGAGATATTCGAAATAATCCGGGTTATAGGAATCCTATCAACGGGATATGGACACACCTACGGGGATTGCTTCTGGGAAGTCGGATATTGAACTTGGCCTTTCATTCATTATAGTATCCGCCATGACTTCCATCGTCACCCCGAAGCTGTTGCCAGGCCAGCAACTGGCATAAACCGAAT
>JACCLH010000089.1 GCA_013425375.1 Microcaldota archaeon
CGTGCGCCACTTGCCGCCCTGGCATTTTTCTAGGGACTCACTGGTATCCCTGCTAAGCGCCATCATTCTGTCCCTGAGGAGTTCGAGCATTATGAGTTCTGCATTGCGTGCAGCCACCTCTTCACCTGCGCTCTTGCCTTCTCCGAACAGCATGCTGCCTGCCATGGATATGGCGATAACTGAGAAACCGACAGCGGCTGCAGCCTTGAGGATGTCCTGCTGCTGCTCTGCGGACATCCCCTTTCCGACATCTGCTATGAATTCGGCTTGGGATTTGTTCTTGTCCTTGCCTTCCAGTTCTGCTATAGCATTGCCGGTTTCCTTTCCGCTTTCCATATTTGCGGCAAGGGCAGGTTGGTTGCCTTTCTGTTCAGCATCTCTTGCGTTATCTATATGCAAATCTTTTTTGCCCTTAAGTGCGGCCAGCCAGTTCTCGGCAAGGTTGACTCCAGCCGCCACGATAGGCGTGAGCGCGTTGATGTATGTCTGCTGGCTGTTTCCATCCTCCGGCTTTTCAAGAGCTTTGGCAGCCTCAGTTTTGGCGGTTTCAACCTTTTGCGCCCATTGTTTTTCAGCTTCCTTCCTCTGCAATGGTGTTGCAGCAGGCGACGCTGGCGGAGGAGTTTTTAACTGGTTTTTGGACTTTAGGTCTGCGATTTGGTTGTCTATTACAACTACATTATTCTTCGTTTTAATTTCTTGTGCTACTTCTATTTGCCCAGGTTTTTTGACGCCTAGTGGTTTTTCTGCCATGGAGAAGAATTGGCAAGAGAAATTTAAAAGGTGTTACTTTCTTGCGATTATGGCCTCCTGCTTGGCTATTACGGAGCGGCGACCTGTTGGCTCGACAAGAAGCTCTTCACTGTTGAAGACGTCTCCTGCATAATATGAAACACCGTAAACCAGGTCTCCCTTTTTCATTCTGGTTATGAAGTTGCCGCCTTTGTCGAGCGGATAGATATGTGCTGTGACGTACTCAGTATTCTTGCCTTCATATTCAAACGTGCCCATGTCGAGTATGATGTACACTCTTTCCATCTTCTGCTTGGTTACCTTTCTTACGTAATTTGCGAAGTCGCTGATGTCAATGCGCCTGGTGCCTGAAGTGCCTGTTCTGTCCAGCTCTTTCTGGAAAGCAAGATCAACAACCCACTCAATCCCCTTCTTTTTTTCAGTGCTGACGATGAAAGTCACTGTGTTTGGAACGTTAACTGCGGTTATGTACTCTCCACCTACTGATTCCTGGGCAGAAAATTCTCCTTTCCTGAATGGTGCAGTCTCAATATCCATCTGTGCAACCGTCTTCTCAAGTTTAACTACTTCCACGCCCCTGCCGCAGAGCTGCACTTCCTCAGCCCGCGCCCTGTTCGGCATTGTCAGCACAGCTGCAGGTGTACCAACATACAACAGTCCTGCGATAAGCGCTGCAGAAGTAGCTCTGAAGAATGGTCTCTTATGAGTGTCAATACCTCTGTTCCTTACGGCAACATCCTCGTGGCCGAATTTAAGCTCTTTCATTCCCCTCACCCGTATATATCGCTACGGAAGTCATTAAAAACACTTCCCTTTTCCCCATTTTATTGTGTATTTTAACACAAATCAAAGAAAACCGTTTTAAACCTTCCTACCAGCTTTTTGATACATAAAAACAGCTATTTTTATGTGAAAAAAACACTAAAAGCATACTATCTTGCGGTTCTTTCACCGCTGCGCTCGCGCCTTCTCCGATCCGAGCAGAAATTTCCAGAGCGGGATGTAGGAAATCTGCCCTTCCTTCTGTTCCAGATCCTTTGTGATTACGAATCCGGAATCAGCCCTGAATTTCTGCATGAATTTGAAAAGGCCGCCGACCGAAGGCGTTTCCCGATATTTTACCTCTATGGGAAGAAGAGGCCCGGTAAGCACAATATCCACTTCGTCTTTCTGCGGGTTTCTCCAGAAGAATTTCGTTCTGCTCTTGAGAATGCAAACAGTCTCCGCGACTTTTCCCATGTACTCGGGATCGGTTTTCAGCCCTATGCCGAGGGGGGAAAATGCAGGGTAATACCGCTTCAGCTTCTTCTCACTCGTGCTTGCATTGGCAGAGTAATTATGGATCTTCCTGAGCAGGAACGAGGTTTCCATGTAGAAGAGGTACTTGGAAACACTCCCTCTTGAAACCCCCAGTGTTTTTGCAAGGTCGTTCTTGTCAACAAGGAGGCCTGGATTGTCAACCACGATGTTCAATATCCGTTCCAGGATGGAAGGATCTTCTATCTCAAACCTTTCCGGAATGTCCCGATAAATCGCTTTGTCTATTATCCCTTCCTTTATGTACTTACGGATGAAGAACAGGTCCTTTTCCTCTACCAATTCAGGAAAACCGCTGCTCAGCAGATAGTGGCCGAGGGCTTCCCTGATCTCTTTGGAATATAGCGCTCCGGTTTTGATTCCCCTGAAAGAGAGGTATTCGCCAAAGGCAAGCGGGCCCACCTCAAACTCAAAGATCCTGCCACCCAGGGACTCCTTCGAGGTCTTTCTTAGGAATAGGGATTCTGAGCCTGAAACGAATATCTTGCAGTTGCCCAGATCGTAGAGCCGTTTTACCTGCTCGGCCCAGTTATCCAGCTTCTGCACTTCGTCCAGGAAAACGTACGCCGCCTTCATTCCGCTAAGGTTTTCCGCAGCAGTAATGACCTCGCGCAAGCTGGTCTGGCCGAAGTCATCCATTGAAAAATACAGTATTGACCGGGGTTCTTTGGTTTCAAGGAGCTTTTTAATCAAATAGTAGATAAGGTATGATTTTCCGGTCCTTCTCAACCCATAGATGCCGATTATCTGCTTTTTTTCCAGATAAGGGAGTATCTCCTGATAAATCTCCCGCTCTTTTATGGAAATGTGGAAGAACCCCCCTTTCCACCATGGATTTGATCCAATCAGCTCTTCATCTAATTTTATGCTCATTTAGAACCACCATACTATTAATAGTATGCGTATTTAGAGCGAGCATATTTTTAAATAGATAGTATAACCTTCAAACCTTGAATCTCATCTCATCCTTCGTTTTCACAAAGGGCGTGTCACTGCGAACTCCAGTTCTCTACTGTCCTTACCGCCGCGTCCGCATCACCAAGCTCTCCGAAGACGAGCTGCCCCAATTCGGCTTTCCAGATTTTCTTCTTCTCCGCCAGTCTGCTCCTGAAAGCGTCAGGCGTGTACCCAAGGCCATAATACTTCAGTTTCTCCTCTACGAGCCCCTTGTCAAAAGAGACTCCTTTGCCGATGAGGAAGAGGAGGTCGTACACATCCCTGGCGCGATTTCTTGTCATGGTCGCCCTCACTTTCTCAGCCGCAACCTCGTCCAGCGACATCCCCCTGACTATCTTGGTAGGTGTCTTATACGCCGGGACATCAACCTTCATGGAAATGGTGTTCCTGAGCACCTTCTCCCTTTTGCTTATCTCCACATAGACGTGGCATAGGTCTATCTCAGAAGTATTCAAAGGTCCTTTCGCGCTGATCCTGAAAGAGAAGCTCCTCTCATCCTCGGAAAAAACCTTCGCTTCATTCTCCACACCGAACATGCGAAGGTCTGAGGAAACTTTCTTCTCAAGCCCTGTAGTTTCCCCGGTAGCGGTGAAGTCAAGGTCCTCGGAGAACCTGTCCAATCCGTGGAAGAACCAGAGGTACGTGCCGCCTTTGAACACCAGGGGCTCTTCAGAAAGCGAGATAAGGGCGAGCGTTTGGATGTAGTGCTTCTCCTGCTGCCAGGGCCTGAGGTTGTTGAGCTTTGAAAATGAAACCAGTGTCTCCTTGTCTATCATAGCAGCCACCTCTCAAGCTTTTTCCTCCCCCGCCCTTTGAACCTGCCTATATAGCCTTTGAGTTTTGCCATGTCAAGCCCAGAAGAAATCTCTTTCGCCAGGTTTCTGGGGATTGCATTGAGATATACCGAATCCACCAGCGCCTTCTCTGCTTCTGCGACAAAGACATAGCCCAGGGCCTTGGCGTGCCTTTCATATCCGTAGAACAAAGAGGGGGGTATCCGATGGTACACTATGCCGAGGCTTCCATACCTTATGCTTCTCTTCGTGGTGGCGCATTCAGTGTTCCTGGGCACCTGTTTCACGAGCCTATGGAATGCGAGCGCTGAATAGAATGAGATATAGGACGGTTCAACGAGCTGTCCAGCAATCACCGCATCATCCTCGCTGAATGATATCTTCCCCCTCACGATCTTTTTCGCAAGCCCCTTCCGGACCAGGCGCTGCACATATACTGTCGCGATGCTTTTCGGCTTATTTATCAGGTTCGCCAGCTGCTGGGCTGTATAGACCGCTCGGCCGCTTTTAAGAGCCAGGTCGCGTATCTCATAAATATTCATTATAACACCGAAATAACAATTTTGTTATTTAGATGTAAACTTAGAATGATTTTAAATCCTTCGCTTATTTGCCGCGTGCAGCTCTTTTCTGGTTTTGTTATCAATTATGATAACAACGCCGGTCTCAAACCTTGAATCTCATACCATCCTTGGCAGCTATGACTTTCACTCCGCTCTCCTTTTCTATCCTCTCTGCCTCTTTGGCCGGCCCTGCCTTCATCATCTTCAGGCCCATATGGGTGATTATGCATGTCTTGGGCCTGGCTTCCTTCAGCACCGCTATGACATCTCCTGTGGTCAGATGGCCATGATATTTATCCGTCTCAGGCTTCATGCAGTTCACCACCAGCGCATCACAGCCTGAGAACGCCTTCCCAAGATGCTCCGCAGGCTCTGTGTCTGTTATGTGCCCGACCACCTTGCCATCCATGGAAATCTTGAACCCGAACGCTGTCTCCTCCTCGTGCTTCATCGCTATTATCTCTATCTCAAAGGAGCCTTTGTCTGTGCTGAACGTCTTCTTCTCGCCAGGGACGGCTGCATAGGCGAAATCCACCTTGGACTGGTGATAACCATGGACTGACCTGTCCCGCCCCTCCATGGCTGCCTTGCTACCTATCACTATCCCCCTTTTCTTCAGGCCGTAATTGGTCATCGCCTCTATCATGACCATGGCGTCAGAGAAATGGTCCACATGGTTGTGCGTCACTATGACCGCGTCCAGCCCAAGGGGATCTTCCCGCTCTGCGAGAGAGCTGAGCAGGGCTCCAGGGCCTGGGTCCACATGGATATTCGCAGAGGACGAATCTATGCGGAAGCCTCCAGTGCCCCGTATCTGCTTTATGAGGTTTATCCTGCCGCCTCCTGTTCCTAAGAATACTATCTCCATGGATGTCTTTCTGTGCGAAAGCTATTAACTTTTCTGGAGCCTGCAGAACATGCACACTCCTTTCGAGCATGGCTCGCCGCACGAAGAGCATTCAGAAATGACAGCGGTTTTCCCGTATTTGCCGCGCAGCGCGTCCTCAATCTCCAAAAAGCTGTTCACGACCTTGAATTTGGTGCCTGGATACCTCTCCTCGCTCTCGTTCAGCATCTTCCTGACATGGCCGCGGAACGCGAACCTGGCATAGGGGCATTCCACCCTCTCGATGGGCATCCCCTTCAGCATGGCATAGATCGCTATCTCCTTCTCAGGAGTCATCATCAAAGGGCGGATGCGAGGGACGAGTCGCGCGTTTCTCGTGAGTGGTTCGTTCAGCCGCGCGAGGCGGGACGGTTCGCAGCGCATGATGTTCATCAAAACAGTCTGGGCCATGTCGTCCAGGTTGTGCCCCAACGCGAGCTTATCCAGTTCCAGTTCGCGGGCAGCCTTGTTCAGCGCGTAGCGTCGCAGCACTCCGCAATGGCTGCATGGAATGTGTTCCCTATCCTTCTTCATTATGTCATCAAGCGTCTTCCCACAAAGCTCCTTGAAGGAGAAGATGTGCTGTTCGATACCGAGTTTTTCGCATTCGCTTTTCGCTGGCTTCATCGTTCTGGCGCGGTATCCTGCGATCCCCTCGTCTATGGTTATCGCGACGATTTCGAACGGAAGGTCTTTTTTGAGTTCAGCGAGCGAGTGGAGCAGAACCGTGCTGTCCTTTCCTCCTGAAAGCCCGACAGCGATCCTGTCGCCTTTGCTTATCATCTTCCCCATGCGCACGGTCTTCCTGAACCGTTTGTCGAACATCCTGATGAAGTGCTGCTCGCAGAGGTGCTTGCTTGAATAATGCAGGAACACGGCGCCTTCACGGCCGCAGAAGCACCTATCCACCGAAAACTACCCTCAGCACCTCGATTTTATCGCACGGTCTTATCTTCCTGGTCTCAGGAGCGAGCTTCCCGTTCACTTTCACGACTACCTCCTCCCGCATGACCTTCAGCTCTTTCAGCAGCTCTGCCAAGGTCCCTGAGAATTCCATCTCCCTTGCCTCATTGTCAAGAACGAGTTCCATAATATCTCCTACTCCAGATATTTCTTCAGTTCGCCGCTGCAGCTTTCATTTATGGCAAATGACGCATTCTCCGCCAATGGCACATCGCATGTCATGCTTTTCTGGCTTATGTTAAGCGCATCTCCCAATATGATAACTGATATTCTGCATGTTTCATCCTTCTGCCCGAGGATTTTCACGCTCATGTTTCCGTTTTGGCCTTCCCATACGCCAGAATAGTTTTGGCATTGGATGAACGCCTTCTCCAGGCATTCGTTATTCGTGCCGCAGCTGGCCGGCTGTGCTCCGCCAAGGCAACCGAATAACAGAGCCAGGCAAGCCATCAAAAGAAGCCTCACTTGCGCCCACCTTTTTTGCCTGCATATCTGAAGAGCGCATAAGCGACCAGAGCCAGTATGGCTATGGAACCGCAGGTCGCACAGATTATCAGGTTGCTGTCGAATGGCTTCTCCACTGGTTTTTCCGGGGTTTCTCCAGGCTCTTCTTCTGCCGTTTGCTGCGGCAGCTCATACTCGAAGATTTTCCTGCCATCATGGAACAGCTGGATGAGGGCGGCATTTTCGTAATAGGGAAGATTCCAATAGTCTTCAACTTGGTCGTATGGTACTACGCTTGGTTCGGTTGCATTCGGTCCTTGGAATCTATACGCCACAAAGCCGAGATGAAACGGTTGACTGAAGAGCGTTGTATCTCCCCCGGAGATTATCCTAAACTCATAGTTGTTATCTTCTGAAGTGGGAAATATGCTCACTTCGCCTTCCCTGGTGTCAAAACCATTCAGGACTACCGTATCATTTTTGTAGATTGTGAGATGCAACTCATAAATCTTGGCTGCATTCGCCAAAGACAAAACCAACATCAAGCTTACAAGGAAATATTTTGTTTTCATATCTGCCCACCTTTTTTGCCTTTATATCTGAAGAGCGCATATGCAACCAGAATCAGTATGGCTATGGTGCCGCAGGCCGCACATATCATGAGGTTGCTGTCCAATGGCTTCTCCACTGGTTTTTCCGGGGTTTCGTCAGGCTCTTCTTCCGTCTCTTGCTGGGGAAGTTCGTATTCGAAGATTTTCTTGTCCTCATGGAACAGCTGGATGAAGGCGGCATCTTTGTAGTATGGAAGCTTCCAGTCATACCACATATTGGTAATATTGACGATATCTGGATTCGTGGAATTCGGACCTGGGAATGGGTAGGTGACGAATTCCAACCTGAATGGCTGCGTGAAAAGAACCGTCGCATTCCGTGCAATTATCCTGAACTCGTACTTATAGTCGCCCACTTGGGGAAAATAACCCGGACTCCCCGGCTGGATCCCGAAACGATTCAGTTCAACTGTATCGTTTTTGCAGATTGTTAGGTCCAACACGTAGACTTGGCTTGCCTGAAGCAGACCAAAGACGGATAATAAAAACACTAAGATGAAGCACTTGTTCATTTGCACACCTCAGTATAGTTCTTCAATTTGCTATCTCTGAGATAGGAGTAGCCCGCGGGTCCATAATCATCCATGGACGGGCAGTACGCCATTACCATCCTCGATATGTCTTCTGCAGATTCATTACAATCTGCTTTGTTTGGACCATAGCATGCCACCTGTTCACCATCCCAGCATCCATTAAGGTCGTACACACTTTTGACGTGATAAAGTCCGAAACCATGTCCCATCTCATGGGTAACGATTCTATACGCTGGTGTACCACCGCATTCTGCGCTATTCGACACAACGCTTCTTGAAGGAATATCTGCGGCACATCCTCCGCATGAATCTCCACAGGATATGTTTTTGCACAATCCTATGACCATGTTATAGCTATCACTGTAAGGGTTCGAACTACCTAGTGAACAATTTTTTATTAGAAACTGGCAGTTATCAGATAGATTGTTGTACTCCCCGCAGATGTCCGAACACCCGCTTATATTGCACGCCGAGGGGTCTATGAAATACGTTTCAATCTCCTTTGAAGGTTCATTGCATTCCCTAAGCGGGCTTACCTCCAGGAACCTGTCAACCGAAGCCTGGGCCAAAGCCTTGAACTCCGCTGACTCGTTCTCATTATAGCCGATTGGCACAAAAACCAGCCTTATCCTGGGTGCCTTCTGCTTCTGCTGCAGTATGAGGCTGTCAAGCTCGCCCATGATGTACCTGAACCATTTCGCACTGGCGTTCGTTGCGTTTGCCACGACCATCCTAGGCGCCTTGGAAGCCCCCACGACGACCGTCTCGGCCTTGTCCTGGTCCAGTACTATCTCGCCGGAATAACCCCTGCTTTGGTATGCCATGCTGTATTCGTAGGTTCCTGGCTTCAGTCTGTCGAAGCGGACGGTTCCGGTCTCATCGGTCTTTGATGTGTCGGAATGCTCGCCGCTGCTCAGCTTCACGGAAATGCCATCCAGGGGTAGACCTCCGCCATCGGTCATGGTCATCATGAGAACGTATGCGTGCATGGAGGCGGCGAATGCGGTATCTGTGTTTTCCATGGTGATAACCGAACTTTTGGTCTCATCACCATTGGTCAGGTAAAGCAAAAGGCCGGTGCCAGCCGGAATCTGCCCAAAAACAAGAACACCATCCTCATCAGTATTTCCTACAAATGGTTGCCACTGGCCTCCTTGGGCTGGTGTTGCTCTGATTTCAACCCCGTCAACTGGCTTTCCATGTTGGTCCTGAATCGTTACCTTCAAGTCATGGAGGTTCGGTATTATCGCGGTAAGTGCATTCACGCCGTCCCTCCATGTTCCGCTGACGGTTATGGATTCCTCGAAATACGTCACATTTGCACTAATTGGCTGGTGCAGGGCGCAGGATTCTATCCCAGTTCCATCAGCAACGCTGGCCACACCATCCGCACGCGTTTGGCTCAGCTCGGTTATCTTGATATCGTACTCCCCCCAATTCTCATAATAGCATGTTAAGGCGACATTCGCGCCTTGGATTGGCTGGCCCTCCTGGTCCACAACATAGACCTTTACCTTCTCGTATGAGTTTCCTGCCATAGCCGAACCGAGAAGGAGCAATAACAAGAAATACCTCTTCATATCCCCCAACGTCTCCCGAATGTTGGATGCCTGGAAGTCAATAAAAACCCGTGCAAATGCCACCAGCGTCGGCCGTAGGGTGGGCAAGGTATTAATCCTTTACTTGTGCATCATACCTCATGAAGATAGCATCGGTCTGGGCAAGGGAGATCCTGGATTCAAGGGGCAACCCGACCATAGAGGTTGAAGTGGCGACAGAGAACACGCTCGCCAGCGCGGCCGCACCGAGCGGCGAGTCCACAGGGAAGCACGAGGCCATAGAGCTCAGGGACGGCGGCCATAGGTATCTCGGCAAAGGCGTGCAGCGGGCAGTGAACAACGTCAATGCCTACATCGCGCCGGCCATAATAGGCATGGACGTCAGGCAGCAGGAAGCCGTAGATACCAAGATGAAGGAGCTGGACGGCACCAGGGATAAGAGCAGGATGGGCGCCAACGCGATGGTCGCCACTTCCATGGCAGTGCTGAGGGCCGCAGCAGGTTCCGAAGGCAAGATGCTCCATGAACATCTCGGAGGCAGCAACCTGCCGCATGCGATGTTCAATGTCATAAACGGCGGCAAGCATGCAGGCAACGGCCTGGCCGTCCAGGAGTTCATGATAATACCTGACGACGAGCTGTTCTCGGAACGGCTCAGGATGGCCAGCGAGATATACCATATACTCGGGAAGCAGCTGGTGGAGAAGCACGGGCCTGCGGCCAGGAACGTGGGCGACGAGGGAGGATATGCACCCCAGATAGGCAACACCTACCAGGCCCTGGACGCCCTTGTCGCGGCCATAGAGGAAGCAGGCTATCCGCACAAATGCGCCCTGGCCATCGACGCGGCCGCATCATCCTTCTTCGACAGCAAATCCAGAGTATACAAGATAGACGGCAAGGAGCTGAAGGAGAGCGAGCTGGTGGATTATTACGCCGACCTGGCGAAATCCTATCCGCTGAAAAGCATAGAGGACCCGTTCCAGGAGGAGGGCTTCGGCGCGTTCGCTGCATTGAAGAAAGAGCTGCCGGATGTCCAGATCGTGGGCGATGACCTGGTGGTCACCAATGTGGCTCGTCTCAAGCAGGCGATATCAGAAGACTCCATCGGTGCCCTGCTTCTAAAGCTCAACCAGATAGGCACAGTGACAGAAGCTATGCAGGCGGTCCAGATGTGCAGGCAGAACAACCTCAATGTGGTGGTCAGCCACCGCTCAGGGGAGACAGAGGACTGCTTCATAGCCGACTTCTCTGTGGGCATCAACGCAGGGCAGATAAAGACCGGGGCCCCTGCAAGGGGCGAGCGCACCTCCAAGTACAACCAGCTGCTCAGGATAGAGGAAAGGATGCGGGTGCTCTGAACAACTGTTTTTAAATTGTTGTTTATAATAAATTATTGTGATAAACATCAGACGCACTGCCCGGGCTGCAATGCTTGCAGGCGAGCTGGCGTTAGCGGTCTGGTACGGACAATGTATCAGAACGGGTCTCAGAGCGTATAGCTCGCCAGTCCTAGCACCCCGTCCATCAGAAGTCATAGCCCAGGTCACAGAGAAAAGCGGCCGGTCCGACAAAGCCACAAGCATCACCAAAGCATCTGATTTCCGTCCTTGGGAACCGATACTGGAAGAAATCGCCGGTGCCGCTCCTGTCTCTTCGGATAAGGTGGTCTTCTTAAGCCATAAAGAGATGAAACAGAAGCACGGCGCGCTTGTAGCGGCCGGTTATGACATGGTCGAAGACCGCATACTCATGCACGACCCGTCTCTCGTGTTACCTGTAGGATGGACAAAATGGCAAACAAAGGCTATGTTGCACCTATGCCATTTGGAACACGAAGATAGTCCCTGTCAATATCCGCCTCTTTATATATGGCTTCATGAGCAGGGTCACCATTATGATCGCCATCCCTACTGGATAATAACAAAGTGGGGCCCTCTCGTTGCCGAGGCTGAAGCAGATGCATTTGCTTTATATGTGGCAGAGCACGTGGCTAAAAACTATGATGCTGTTGTCGGCAGTACGCTGGCCAGGTTCATTCAGTTGGGATTGCACCCCCAAGACGATCAACGAGAAGCCTTGGGTAGTCTTGCGGCATCCGGTTTCAAATCGTTCGGAGAATTATGGTATTTCATCTACAGCAACGAGCCTCATGTTGTCTTCGAGAGGATACGGTCTAATAAATCGCGGTTGGATGAAGGCTGGCAGGCATTTTATGCTATCATCAACAAATTGTAGCCCCCCGCCGATTTGGCATCCTTACGCTGATTGCAAGGCTTAAAAATATAGGGGGATAACTGCTATCAACAAAGCCCATAGCGACAGTGACTTCAATGGCAGAGCGGAAACCTAATCCGACAGACGCGAAGACATACTACCAGATGGGCAACGATTACTACGAGAAGGGCGACTATGACAAGGCCATAGAGAACTACAACATGGCCATCCTGCTCAATCCTGTCTTCTCCGAGGCCTACTTCAACCGCGCATTGTCCTACTATCAGCTCAAGAACTTCGACAAGTCCATAGCCGATTATACCAAGTCCATGGAGCTGGACCCCCAGAACCCTATCATCTACAATAACAGGGGAGACGCATTCTACAGGAAGCAGGACTTTCAGAGCGCAGTCAAGGACTATGACAAAGCCATCCAGCTCAACCCGAATTACCTGAAGGCCTTCTACAACCGCGGCCTCTCCTATGCCTCCATAGAGGAATACGAGAAGGCGGTGGAGGATTTCACAAAGGTCATAAAGCTCAAGGCGGACTTCGCCGAGGCATACCATCTGAGGGGCCTGGCCTACGAATACGCAGGCAGCATCGCCAGTGCCATAACCGATTACGAAAAGGCATTGGAGCTCAACCCTGAGCTCACAGAGGCCAAGACCCACCTGGACGGAGCCAAGGCCAAGAAGGACCAGGAGGGCAAGGGCGGGGGCGGGGAAGGCGGAACAGCGGACATAAAGATGCTCCAGAAGCCCAACATGACATTCAACGACGTAGCGGGCATGACCAAGATGAAGGAGGAGATACGTGAGGCGGTCGTCTATCCCATGAGGAACCCGGACCTTGCCAGGAAATACGGCAAGCTGGGTGGTGGAGGCATCCTGCTGTACGGGCCACCGGGGTGTGGTAAAACCTTCATAGTTAAGGCAGCTGCCGGAGAATGCCAGGCCGGATTCATCAACGCCAAATTGTCCGACCTGCTGGACATGTACGTGGGCAACACAGAGAAGAACATCCACAAGGTCTTCGAATTGGCCAGGAAGAACACCCCCTGCATACTGTTCTTCGACGAAGTTGACGCCATAGGCGGCAGGAGGGACCAGGGCGAGGGCCAGCAGTACATGAAGATGGCAGTCAACCAGATGCTCTATGAGATGGACGGGGTTGAAGCCAACAACCAGAACGTGCTCATCATCGCGGCCACCAACGCGCCCTGGGATGTGGACCCGGCGCTGAGGAGGTCAGGCCGTTTCGGCAAGACCGTGTACATACCCGCGCCGGATTTCACTTCACGCGTGGCCATACTGAAGATGCATTCCAAGAAGAGGCCCCTGGCGCGCTTCATCCCGTTCACGATGCTCGCGCTCGCCATGACCAGCTATGCTTCCGCGGACCACAAGGCTGTCGTGGATGACGCCGCCACCATACCCTGGAAGCAGGCCTTCATGGGCATAGAGAAGAAGACCGAGGAGCTCATGAAAGGAGGCATGGCAAAGGAGCAGGCCGAGGAGCTCGCCAAGAAGCAGGTCACCCAGAGGTCTGTGACGCTGGGCGATTTCGTGTTCGCGATAGCCAAGAAGCGCTCTTCATTGCCTCCCTGGTACGAGCAGGCCAAGAAGCAGATAGGCAAGCAGGAAGAGATAACGATGGTGGACGGCAAGGAGCACAAGAAGATCACAGAGAGCAAGATGGGCCCTGGCGAGAAGGACGCTTTCAAGAACCTGCTTGATGTCATCAACACCAGGAGCGAGTGGTACTACAAGATATACCTCACCATAGTGAAGGAAGTGACGCTCATCCTCCTCCGCATTGTGGTCCTCGTGAGCGAAGGCGGCCGGATAGTCTGACACACTCCCAGGGCTGAAGCCCTCTGATGTGGACGCAAATGCGAAAGGCGGCCTGTGGGGTGCGCTCTCTGCAAAATCTTACGCAGGCCGCGCACCCTGGGAGTCTGATTATTAATCCTTATTTCCGAATTACAATCATGAGCCTCGTCATCAGGAACGGCACAGCGTTCATAGGTGCCAAGTTCGTCAGGAAAGACATCCTTATCGATGACGGAAAGATATCCTCCATCGGAGTCAACCTGAAAGGCGACGAGGCCATAGACGCCACTGATTATCTTGTCCTGCCCGGTCTCATAGACCCGCATGTCCATCTCCGCGAGCCCGGAGACGTTTACAAGGAGGATTTCGCGACTGGCAGCCGTGCGGCCATAGCAGGCGGCTTCACCACTGTCATGGACATGCCCAATAACGCAATCCCCACGATAACGAAAGCGCGGCTCGAGGAGAAGACGCGCCTCGCGAAAGAGAAAGCGGTCTGCGATGTCCTTTTCCATTTCGGCGGGACAGATGACAATTTCGAAGAGGTGAAGAAAGCCGATCCGCAGTCCATGAAGCTTTATCTCGGCCACACGACAGGCAACCTCGTTCTCAAGGACCCCGCGTCCATGGAGAAGCATTTCAGGGGATTCCCCAAAGAGCGCCAGATTGTTCTCCATGCCTGCGACCATTCGGATGTGGAGGAAGTGAACCTGGAGAAGACATATGCCACCATAGAAGGTGCGGTCGCCTCAGCCAAAAAAATAAACCGCAGGATCCATCTCGCCCATGCCTCCACAGGGCATGAGATAGCCCTAGCCAAGACATACGGCCGGTGCACAGTGGAGGTGGCTCCGCACTATCTTTTCCTTTCCACGAAAGATGCGGAGCGCCTGGGTCGGCTCGGCAAGGTATATCCGCCCCTCAAGAGCGAGCAGAAGAAGCTCAGCCTCTGGAAGGCATTGCCGCAGGCGGACTGCATAGCCACGGATCACGCGCCGCACACCATAGAGGACAAGGAGAAAGGAGCGGCAGGTTTCCCTGGCCTTGAGACCAGCCTGGCGCTCATGCTCCAGGGATACGAGCGCGGCCTGCTGGACATGGAATGGATAATAGGTAGGATGAGCAGCAATGTGGCGGACATCTTCGGCCTGAAGGGCAGGGGAAGGCTGGAGAAAGGGGGCGTTGGAGATATCACTGTGTTGGACCCGAAGGAAGAGTGGAAAGTGGACGGCACCGAGCTGCAGACCAAATGCAGGTGGTCGCCCTTCGAAGGCATGGAACTGAAAGGCAAGGTCCATACCGTAGTGAAGGATGGAGAGCCGATATACCAGGAATACGAATTCAAGTGAGGTCTTCAGATGGCCAAACCCAGGGAATCGCTGCTGGAAAAAGGCGACCAGATAGAGGTCAACGGCCAGACGCTGGCGGTATTGGGCGTCTCGGACGGAGCTGACAGCCGGACAATTTACATGAGCGATGATTACATGCTGCGCATCAGGGACAACAAGAGCGAGCTGTTCAAGTGCAACCGCCTGAGCCCTGACATGGAAGACATCCGGGCGGTCCCGCTGTCCTCGCTGAGAATAATGAAAAAAAGTTAATTGTTCGGAGCCTGTTCTATCCTTACGCTGGCCTGGTCCCCGGACGAGCTTATCTTGATTTTCACCCGGCCGCCTGCTGCGCTGGAATCCACCACCAGGCCAGGATTGGAAATCTGGTATTTTATCACGTCCGCTATCGGGCTTTCGCCTTCAGGGCCGCTGACATAAAGGATGATCTCCCCTCCATGGCCTGATTTCACGGTCGTCAGGTTTATAGTATTCGGCGGCAGATAGACGTCCGTCTCCACGCTTGTGTCTGTCCCAAGGCTCCCCACCGAATTCGCCAGCGACGCTATCCTTGTCACTGTCAGCTCTGCCTGGTAGGAAGCTATCTGCTGGTTGGCCTCATTGGCCTTCACATAGACCAGCACCAGCAAAGGTATGAATATCAGCAGTATCAGGCCGACAATCACGAGCAGTTCTGTGCTTACTTGTCCTTTCATGTCCATCCCTCCCTCAACGAGCGTGAGTCATCCGCGGCTTCATCTTGCGGAGCTCCTTCTTCTTCCTAAGCATATTGCTGACCTCAGCAGCGACCTCGTCCACTGTCTCCTTGAGCGACGCCCTCTCCTCCTTCACTGATATGTGGCCCTGGTCGGTATCGAAATAGATGTTCACCACGAATGTGGATTTGCCTTCCTTCACATGGACGCTGCAGTTCCGTATGTTGAATGTGGCGCTGAACTTCTCCAGCACGTGCCCTATCTTCTCCTTTATGTGTTCGTAGAGGTACATGTTGTCCTCGCTGAGGCCGGATATCTGTATGGACAGGCCTTCCTCGGTCAGCTCCTGCACCTTCTTGAAAACGTCCAGCGCGGACATGACCCCGACAGGCTTCTTTCCTGCCACCACGACCACGTCGGAAACCTGCTTGTCTATCATCCTCTTCACGGCCTCATGGAGCCCGGAGCCCTCAGGTATCCGTGTGATCTCGGGCCTGACGAAGCCGGCTATCTCCATGTCGTCGATCTTTACGCCCTCGGAGGACTTGATGTTCTTGCGGCCCACGGCGAGGTTCTGCTTGGCGGCCCACGCGCCTATGTCATAGGCGGATATCACGCCGATGATATTATGGTCTCTCATGACCACGAGCCTCCTGGCGGCGTTCTCCCTTATCATCCTCTTGGCCGTGGCGAGCGTCTCTTTCTCGTCTATGACGAACACCGGGCTGCTCATGAGGTCCGAGACCGCCATGGGCGGTATCAGGCCGTCATCCATCATGTCCTTCAGGAGACCCACCCTGGTGGTTATGCCGAGCGGATTGTCGTTGGCATCTATCACCGGGAGCGCCCGGAAATGGCCTGTCATGAATGCATCTATCCTCTCCAGCATGCCTGCCGACTGCATCAACACCGGCGGCTTGCTGGTGGCGCATTCGCACTTGGTGTTCTGCGGGTCGCGGATGCCCTGGCTGACGCTCGCATGGTCTATGATGCCGTAATACCTGCCGTTCTTGGTCACTATCACTGCAGGCGACTCATCGAGCTGTGGCAGTGCCTTGGAGATGAAATCCGAGCTGTCCAGGATAAGGGTTCGTTTTATTTCCATAATTATCCACGCCTCGTCAGACCGTATTAACAAATATAAAGCGAATAGGTATATAAACAATTATGGCGACCCAGATGCAGTTGCAGTCCTTCTACCACTTGGAGTCCATGGTCTCCAAACCGACATGGAAGGACATACTGCTCGATCTGATGGCCACCAACAGCATAGATCCATGGGACATAGACCTCCTGTCGCTTTCTGACGCGTTCATCAAGAAAGTCCGCGACATGGAGAAAATGGACTTCGTGGTGGAGGCCAACATCATACTGGCCGCATCAATCCTGCTCAAATACAAGAGCAACTACCTGAAGCTGCTCAGCTACCAGAGCGAGCTCACGGAGTTCCCTGCCGATGCCCAGCTGGAAAGGGACACCGAAGCGATTCCCGAGCTCACCCTGTCCTCAAGGATACCCCCGCGCAGGCAGATAACCCTGGAGGACCTGCTGCAGGAGATGGAGGGCATAATAAAATACGACCTTGAGGAGCGGCCGCACATCCCCAGGGGTTCCATAACCGAAGTGATAGACCTGGAGCTGGCAGGCCATGACATAGATCATGACCTGGCGCATGTGATGTCGCTCGTGAGGGAGAACACAGACAGCGAAGGGTGGTCGCTCTTCTCAAGGATAACCGACCCATCCAACATGCAGGAGACTGTGTACACCCTGCTTTGCCTGCTCTATCTTGTGCAGATGGGCTCATTGGACCTGAGGCAGGACAAGCTCTTCGGGGAGATATTCATCTATCTTAAGGACGGGAAGAAGACGGCATAATCGCCAGCCCTCATTCTGGACCGAGGAATAAATAAAATCAGAGAAAATAGAGAAATATAAAATAAAAAAATTCAGGAGATTATCGTCGCTCCCGGCTTCGCCTTCGGCTTTGACTTGACGATCTTCACGTTCGCCGGTGTGAGGATTATCAGGTCATTGGAGAGCAATGCGATGTCCCCGTTGATCTTGCCCGCGTGCGACTTCATCTTCGATATGATCGTCTTGAGCCTGTTCGGCTGCTTGGACAGCGGCATGACGTTGAGTATGATGATGTTCTTGGAACCGAGCTCCTTCAGAGCCAGTTCTCCGTCACCCTCGTTCCTCAGGTCCACCCTCTTCACATAGAAGTCTGCTGGAGGACTTACAACATCGCCTTCTGCCTGCATCAGGTCTTCAAGGTCCGGCACATCGGTTTCTTCACTCTTTCCCAAAATCTTGTCAAAAAGTCCCATTGTTTCACCACTGCATGGAATGCGTTCTATTCCTTCATTTAATACAATTACTTTTTAAATCTGATACCGCCGTCGTTCGTCAGTAAAACAGCTTCGCTTTCTCCATCGCGCTTTCAATGCACCTGTCGGAGTTGTAGTATCTGAACTCCGAGAACCTGCCCAGAAGCGTGATTCCCTCGGTTTTAGCGAACGCTTCTATCACTTTCATGTTCTCCTGGTAGTCGAGGTCATAGACCACATAGGCATATCTGCATGTCACGAGTTTGGTGAACGATACGTCCTTCCTGCCCAGCACTCCTATACGATGGAGCCCTTCCACGGTCCTTTCCACAATCTCGTCTGGCTTCATCCAGGCTTTCTCTCCGCCAGGTGCGAATGTGGTTTCAGCGAGCACTGATGAATATCCCGGAGGTGCCGCATTGGGGCTGAAATTAGATGGGAAGCTTATCCTGTTCGGCAGGATGTCGCTGTCAGGTATGTACGCCCAGTGGATGTCGTTCAGCTTCGCTTTCCCCAGGCCGAGCATGACCAGGTGGATGGAGTTCCATTTCAGTTTTCCGGCTGCCTCCCTCACTTCCTTCGGCACGCCATCATAGAGCCTTACGAAATCATTGATGTGCATGGTGGTGACGAGCCTGTCATAGACGCGCGTTTCCGGTCCCACCACGACCCATTTCGCGCCCTCTCGCCTTACTTTCTTCACTTCGAATCCTGTCTTCAGCCGTTTTCCGACCTTCACTGCGAGCGCATCCGTGACTGCCTGGATGCCGCCCTTCGCAGGATAATGGAAATTCAGCTGATGAGTATAGCCTTCGGATTCCTCGCCCATCGCTGCTTTCCTCACATCATCCAGCGGGGGCTGCGGCACCCTTCCCTCCACCCAGAAGATATCCATCTTCTCAGGAGGGTAGTCCCATATCTTCCTGTTGTACGGGTAGAGATACTTCTCGGTTATGCCCTTGCCGAAGCGATAGCGCATCCATTCCTTGAAGTTCTGCGGCGCTTTGAGCTCGCCTTTTTCACGCTTCTCATAAGCCGTTTTGTAATCGTTGAAGCATCCCATCGCCTCCTCTTTCGGAAGGTCGCCGAGCCCGTTCTCGAAGGGATATTTCACCTTGATTCCTTTGTAGAATATCTTGGTGTTCCGACGATGGGTGATGACGTTCTGGCCAAGAAGCCCAAGCATGAAATCCAGGGTCTCCTTGTTCCTTGAGAATAGTATATGTGAACCAAGGTCGAATGTGTAGCCATCCTCTTTGACAGAGCGCATGAGGCCTCCTGCTGTCCACTCCTTCTCCAGCACCTCTGCCCTTCCCACAAGGTTTGCGAACGTAAGGCCGGATATCCCGCCGCCGAGAACGCCTATGTTTCCATCCATGCCATCTGCCACGCTATCTGTCATCCGTATTCCAGTTGTGGCGGGGCGGTGTTTTTTAAATATTACCCTTGTTCTAATTTCCTCAACTAATCTTTACAGGTGAAAGAATGATTGATGCAGCGCTATTAGCATTTGGAGCCGGCATCGTGACCCTTATTTACGCGGCCTTCCTGGCCTTCAGGGTCTTGAGCGCGCCGGCCGGAAGCGACAAGATGCGTGATATCGCCAAGGCGATACAGGAGGGTGCCAACGCCTTCCTCCTCAGGCAGTACAAGACCCTCGCTCCGATAGTGGTGATCCTGTTCATCTTGATAGCCGTCGGCGTTGGTGTGCCGACCGGCCTTGCCTTCCTGGCTGGGGTGATATCCTCGGCCCTGGCAGGCTACATAGGCATGCAGGTCTCGGTCCGCGCGAATGTCCGCGTGGCAGAGGCTGCCAAGAAAGGCATGAAACCCGCCCTCGGACTGGCGTTCAGGGGCGGAGCTGTCACTGGCATGGCCCTTGCAGGCCTAGGCCTTATCGGAGTCAGCGTGCTCTACACATACTTCGGACAGCTTGCTCCGCTCATCGGCTATGGCTTCGGAGCCTCGCTTATCTCGCTCTTCGCGCGTGTCGGAGGCGGCATATATACCAAGGCAGCTGATGTCGGCGCAGACCTAGTGGGCAAGGTGGAGAAGGGCATCCCTGAGGATGACCCCAGGAATCCTGCAGTCATCGCAGACAATGTCGGCGACAACGTAGGGGATTGCGCAGGCATGGCAGCGGACGTGTTCGAGTCGTTCGTGGTCACTGTCATAGCAGCCATGCTCATAGGGGTGACCTTGGCAGAGCCTGCGTTCGTGGCGATTCCGCTGGCGATAGCAGCCATCGGGGTGTTCTCAAGCATCATCGGCTCCCTCGTGGTCGGGGTAGGTAAGGACCAGAAAATCATGCCTGCCTTCTACAACGGGGTGACCATGAGCGCGCTCGTGATGCTCGTGCTCTCGTATCTTTATCTCACGAACATGACGACCACAGCAATCGCGCCGTTATCCCTGTTCGCATGCGTGATAATGGGCGTGGTGGTCACTATATTGCTGTTCGTGATAAGCGAGTACTACACATCCACAGAATACAAGCCGGTGCGTGATGTCGCCAAGGCAGCGACCACCGGTGCAGGAACAAATATCATATCTGGCCTGGCCACAGGCCTCATGGCGACCGCACTGCCGACCCTGGTCATCCTGGGCGCCATAATAGTGTCCTACTTAGTCGCCGGCCTCTATGGTGTCGGCCTGGCTGCCGCAGCGATGCTCTCGCTCAGCGCCATAATAATAGCCATAGACGCCTACGGCCCGATAACCGACAACGCAGGAGGCATAGCGGAGATGTCCGGGCTTCCCGCGAACGTCAGGAAAGTGACCGACGCATTGGATGCTGTGGGCAACACCACCAAGGCGACCACGAAAGGTTACGCCATAGGTGGTGCTGCATTGGGCGCTCTGGCCCTGTTTATGGCATATGCAGAGGCCACCCACATGACCGTGATAAACCTGCTCTCCACCCCCGTGGTGGTGGGCCTGTTCATCGGTGCATTGCTGCCTTTCGTGTTCTCCAGCCTGCTCATGATGGCTGTGGGAAGGGCTGCCTTCCAGATAGTGGAGGAGGTCCGCAGGCAGTTCAGGGAGATAAAAGGCCTGATGGAGGGCAAGGCGAGGGCTGACTACGCGAAGTGCGTGGACATATCCACTGCCACTGCCCTGAAGGAGCTTGCAGTCCCTGGAGCCATGGCCGTGCTTGTCCCGTTGTTCGTAGGGTTCTTCCTAGGTCCTGAGGCCCTGGGAGGATTGCTTGCAGGCGTGATAACAAGCGGCCTGATGCTGGCCCTGACCATGACGACTGCAGGAGCAGCCTGGGACAATGCCAAGAAATACATAGAGATGGGCAACTACGGAGGCAAGGGCAGCGATGCGCACAAGGCGGCTGTGGTCGGAGATACGGTCGGAGACCCTCTGAAAGACACGGCCGGCCCTGCGCTGAACGCGCTGATAAAAGTCGTGAACACGGTTTCCCTTGTGTTCGCGGCAGCCATCCTGGCCAGCAAGTACAGGCTCTTCTGATTCTTTTCTTCTTTTTCTTGTTTGATAGCAGGGTAAGTGGAATCAATAGAGAATAACAACGATAGCGCTTAAATTCTATTCGCAGAAACTAACACATGCCTTTTGCTGATCCTGCCCTGCATGAGAAAAAGCCACCTCCAGTTGCTGAATTGGCAACTTTTAATATGGCAGAAGGGCTTGAACTTCTTGCTCAAGCAGGCAGAGGCGTACCCCCAAGAACTACAAGACCAAGTCCTTTAGCGATTGATACGCCAACTATGGCTAGGATAAATAAAGCGTTGGACGATGAAGCAGGAAAAAGATTCCAGATTGCTTTTGACAAGTGTGAACCAGCGCAGAAGGTGGAAATTCTCAAAGCGCTTTTGGAGGCTGGAGGGGGATCGTTCGGGCTTAACTACGATAGAAGGATGGATCAAAAACCGCAGACTGTGATGGAATTCCTGGCAAGCGGAAGTGGAAACTGCGCTGATTTTTCAAGGTTATTAGTTGCCGTGGCCAAAGAAAAGGGATTGCCCGTACAGATGGTTTCGATTACTTTCCAAACCCAGGGTGGAGCCAGGGAAGAAGAGCAGCATTTGGCAGTATTCAACACAGGAGATAAAATTTACTATTGAAAAAATCGGCCGAGAGTACTGCCGGCTTCAGCCGAGCAGGTGAATCGGCCCATATTTCTTTCTAATCCTTAACTTCAGAAGTAGCTTTGGCAGCGGGCGCGCCGCCCCAGAGGGGCGGCACACAAACCTTCAGGAAAGGTCCGCTGC
>JACCLH010000026.1 GCA_013425375.1 Microcaldota archaeon
CATTCGGCCCTTTCATGTCGCGTTCGACGCTTCGAACGCGAACATGCTCAAGAACGAAGCGTCGTTCTTGACATCCCACGGCTAAAGCCGTGTCTCTCATGCCATTCTTAGGCTGGATTTCCCGGGCCGAAGGCATTTAAACAGGTCAGTGCTAATATACCTTTCGGCGGCATCCGGAAGTATCACAACCACGAGGGCATCCTTCCCCAGCTTTGACGCTATGCTGAGCGCAGCCCAGACGTTGGCTCCGGCCGATATCCCAGCGAGCATGCCTTCCTTCCGCATCAGGTCCCTTGCAGTGGCAAGCGCATTGTCATACCTGACGCGGACGACCTCGTCGATGACCTTGCGGTCGAGGATATCAGGTATGAAACCGGCACCGATGCCCTGGATGCCATGAGGCCCTGGTTTCCCTCCGGAAAGCACAGGCGAATCATCAGGCTCGACAGCTATCACGCGGATATCAGGCTTCTTCTCTTTCAAGAACCGGCCGACGCCGCTTATGGTCCCGCCTGTCCCCACACCTGCAACGAAGTGGGTGACCTTGCCGGATGTATCTCCCCAGATCTCTTTTGCCGTGGTCAGCCTGTGGATGGAGGGATTGGCCAGGTTCTTGAACTGCTGGGGCATGAACGCGCCGGGGGTTCCTTCCACAAGCTGCTGGGCTTTGTCTATGGCTCCCGTCATACCTGCAGGACCGGGCGTAAGCACGATATCAGCCCCAAGGGCCCGTAAAAGCGCCCGCCTCTCGATGCTCATGGTCTGCGGCATCGTCAAAATCAGCCGGTAGCCTTTCACGGCAGCGACGAGCGCGAGGCCGATGCCGGTGTTGCCGGAGGTCGGCTCTATGATGGTGGAACCTGGCTTCAGGCGGCCTTCTTTCTCGGCTGCCTCCACCATGGCCAGCGCGACACGATCTTTGATGGATAGACCAGGATTGCGCGATTCGATTTTCGCGTAGATATGCGCATGCATGCCTTTGGTCAGGCTGTTCAGCCGCACGAGGGGTGTCCGACCGATTGTCTGGAGTATGTTTTCGTATCTCAAGCCGACCGCCTTTTCTCTTTCTCGAGTTCGGCCACCCGGTTCTCCAGATGCGCCATCTTCTGCTCGAGCTTCGCGTTCAGGCTTTCTATGGGGTCGAACAGCTTGCCGTGCTCCAGCGAGACGTCATAGGTCTTCTCGCCCTTGTGCCGCACGACGCGACCTGGCACTCCGACTATGGTGGAATCGTGGGGCACATCACGGACCACCACGCTTCCTGCGCCTATGCGCGAGCCGGCGCCTATGTGCACCGGCCCGAGGATTGTCGCGTTCGCACCAACGACGACGTTGTCCCCGAGCGTCGGATGGCGCTTGCCTGAATGCTTCCCTGTCCCTCCCAGGGTGACGCCCTGGTACATGGTCACGTTGTCGCCTATCTCGGTGGTCTCGCCTATCACCGAGCCCATGCCGTGGTCGATGAAGAACTTTTTCCCGATTTTCGCGCCGGGGTGGATTTCAATCCCTGTGATGAAGCGGGTCCCATGCGAGATTAACCTGGGGATGAGGGGGATGCGGGCCAGATAAAGCCGGTGGGCGAACCTGTGGAGGATTAGCGCATGCAGGCCTGGATAGCAGAGCAGGACCTCCAGGATGCTCCGCGCTGCAGGGTCGCGCTCGAAAACAGAATCTATATCTCCTTTCAGCTCAAACGGGCTCAGAAAGAACACCTCCTACAGGGTCGCTTCCTTCTTCAGCTCGCACCGCAGGTTGAAAGACTTCTCCATCCTGCTGTCTATCACGCCGTCCTTGTTGAACACGAAGAGAGTGGCATCGCACTTGTACATCTGCGGGTTGGTGAGCGAGCTGGAATAAACCCGCACGGCCTTCTCGAGGAACTCGTTCTTGCCGATAATGCCCACCCTCACCCTGCCTTTCCTGAGGGAGTTGTTGGGGCTGAGGGAGATGTTCTCAGGCACTGAGATCTCGGCTTCTGCCCAGACTGGGTGGTCGCTCTCGTTCTCCACCCTGAGGATGAGCTCCACGTGGTGGCTTGAGAATCCGAATAACACATCGGGATGTGTGCGCATGCTGAGGCTGGTCAATTCCGTCACCTGCAGGGGACATCCACAACTATCATTATAATCTTTCTCTTCGAAATCGCATCATGATTCCTGAGTCAAGGCTGATAATGTCCGAGTTCACCCTGCGGGAGCTCTCCCTCCCGGACGACGTCCTCCTCGCGCGCAAGTCGCTGATAAGGTGGCTGGCGCTGTCCCTCGGCATGATACTGCCCAACGAGAGCAGGAGGCTGCTCCTGGATATCCTGGAGGTCCTTGTGGAGTTCCATGTCAGGAACGAGAACCCGACCACCAGGGACATAATGGCCAGGCTGGAGGAGCAGACCAAGGCCAAGCCGAACCCCAAGGCGGTGTACTACCACCTCCAGAGGCTGAAGGCCTTCGGCATACTGGCCAGGAAGAAGGGGAGATACCACCTCGGGTACGGGGATGGCAAGAACCTCAGGGAGACGTTCAGGCAGTTCTACCTGAACAAGGCCGACAGCGCATTCGCCAACATAGCCACGGCATTGGACAAGCTGGAGAACAGCTACAGGTAAACGCGGCGCATTGCACGCGTACGATGTGTTCTTATGGAAGATTTCTCAGGGCTCCATAAACTGACCCCGGAGGAGCGGCTGGCCAAGGTGAAGAGGGCGGCCAACCTCACTGACGACGAGGCAGCGGCGCTCAGGGACAGCGGCGCCCTGAAGCTGGATAAAGCAGACAAGATGGTGGAGAACGTCATAGGCGCGGTCCACCTGCCGCTCGGCCTGGCGACCAATTTCGTGGTGAACGGCAAGGCGATGGTGATACCGATGGCAGTGGAAGAGTCATCGGTGATAGCAGCCGCATGCAAGGCCGCGAAGCAGACGCTGCCTGAAGGGTTCAAGGCCGAGGCCGATGACCCGGTGATGATAGGCCAGGTGCAGCTGACAGGAGTGGATGATGTCGCCAAAGCGGTGAAGAACATCTCGCTCAACAGGAATGAGATAATGGCCATAGCCATCCAGCTGATGAAGCCCCATGAGAGGTACGGATGCGGGGCTCGGGGATTCGAGGCCAGGATCATAGACACGCTGAGGGGGCCGATGATAATTGTGGATTTCCATATCGCCGTGGGCGATGCCCAGGGAGCCAACATGGTGAACACCGTGCTGGAAGGCGTGGCGCCTACCCTGGCCAAGCTCACAGGGGCGACGGTGAGGCTCAGGATAATCAGCAACCTCGCAGTGAAACGGAGGGCCAGGGCCTCTGCAGTATGGAGAAAAGACGTGATAGGAGAAGACACTGTGGAAGGGGTGCTGGACGCATCGGAGTTCGCCAGGAGCGATGTGTATAGGTGCGCGACGCATAACAAGGGCATAATGAACGGCATAGACGCAGTGGCCCTTGCCACAGGGAACGACTGGAGGTCAGTGGAAGCAGGCGCGCATTCCTATGCGTCACTCGGCCAGTATCATCCGCTCACGCACTATTACAAGAACGAGAAGGGCGACCTGGTGGGCAGCATAGAGCTGCCTCTTGCGGTGGCGACTGTCGGCCCGGCGATGAGCACAAGCCCCACCGCGAAGATAGCATTGAAGATCATGGGCGTGAAGACATCGCGCGAGCTGGCGATGGCCATGGCCTGCGTGGGCCTGGCGAACAACTTCGCTGCCCTGGCCGCATTGAGCACAGAAGGCATACAGAAGGGCCACATGAAGCTCCATGCCAGGAACATAGCCATCTTCGCCGGGGCTGACGCAGAGGAGGCAGACAGGGTGGCCGAGATAATAAGCAAAGAGAGGAATTTCGACGCTGAGCACGCCAAAGAGGTGCTGAAGAGGGTGCGTAAGGGATGATCGAGCTTTTCTACTATGCGGCTTTCGGCCTGCTTTCCTTCATAGTCACTTTCATTTTCACAAGGCTGCTAATACCAAGACTGGCAAGGGCAGGCATAACAGGCATGGATGAGAACAAGCCAGGGCAGCCGACTGTGCCTGAGATGGGCGGCATAGCGATAGTGGCCGGCTTCAGCGCAGGCATGCTGCTGGCCATATTCTTCAACTCGTTCGCAGGATTCGGATTCAACCTGGTCAATGTGCTGGCCGCGATAATCACCATACACGCGATAGCGTTCATAGGCATGGTGGACGACCTGATAAGCATACCGCAGTGGCTGAAGGCGGTCCTTCCGCTGTTCGCCGCTGTCCCGCTGGTCGTCGTGAAAGCCGCGGGGAGCACTGCGCTGTCCATACCTTTCATAGGGATGGTGGACTTCGGCATCGTCTATATATTCATCCTTGTCCCAATCGCGATAGCGGTCTGCTCCAACCTCACCAACATGCTGGCAGGTTTCAACGGCATGGAGAGCGGCATGGCTGCGGTGATGTTCGCCGCACTGTCCATACTCGCATTGAGCCACGGGCAGGTGGAAATGTCAATAATAACCCTTTCCATGCTCGCGGCATTGGTGGCGTTCCTGTATTTCAACAAATACCCTGCGAAGGTCTTCCCGGGCGATGTCGGCAACCTCACCATAGGGGTCGCAGTGGCGAGCGCTGTGATAATCGGCAACCTGGAGACCGCTGGCGTGATACTGATGCTGCCGTACATCGCGGATTTCTTCGTGAAGGTGAAAACCGGATTCCCGCACACGCACCAGGATCTGAAGGGAGGAAGGCTCTACCCGAAAGACGGACGGGTGAAAGGATTGGTGCACGTGGTGATGAAGCTATTCAAAGGGATAAGCGAGAGGAATCTCGTCCTGTTCTTCATAGCAGTGGAGCTTCTGCTGGCGGCCATCGTACTGGCATTGTACCTTAGGATTTGAGGTCTTCGGCTAGTTTTATCACTTTGAACAGTTCGTCCAATCTTTCATAGTCGCTGATCCTGCCGATGTCGAACCAGACATCATCGAAGACATAGGCGTTTATCTTCTTCTTGGAAGCGAGGAGGCGCGGGAAGACATCCTTGGCGAAGTCCTCCTTGTCTTTTATGTAATCGAATATCTCCGGCTCGAAGACGTATATGGCTGTGTTGTAGAGATGCGCGAGCAAGGGCTTCTCTGTGAAGCCGGTGACATTGCCGCCTTCGGTCTTCGCGACGCCGTATTCCAGCGGCAGGCTGCTGCGATAGAGCGCGATGGTGGCCATCGCCCCGCTCTTTTTGTGGCTTTTGACCATCTCTGTCATGTCTATGTTGGTGAGGTGGTCTCCCATGACGACCACGAAGCTCTCCTTCACCTTGCCCTTGTACGGCAGGATGGAGCCGGCGGTGTTCATCTTCTCCTTCTCTATGGCATATTCCATCTTCACGCCGAACTTTGACCCGTCTCCGAAATATGACGTTATCTGCTCGTGCTTGTAGCCGCACGTTATTATGAGGTCCTTGAGGCCTGCGCGCTTGAGATTGTCTATCACATACTGCAATATGGGCTTGCCGCCCACCATCAGCATGGGCTTCGGCGTGTTGTAGGTATATGGCCTGAGCCTTGTCCCTTCCCCTCCTGCTAGTATGAACGTTTTCATCTTGTATCACCGTTTTCCCGGTTTTTCACCGGTCATCTCCACCCCTACGAGGTCGCGGGTGGCCTAGGATTTTGTACCCAAAGATAACAGGGATTACTTTTTTAAGAAGACCTTATTGAGCCTTTCCAGTGAATCCGAACATCTTCTGACACGAAACGTTTGGCGTTGTATTTTCTAATCTTTTCTGAGAAAAAGCCCCAAAGCCCTGGTAGCAATCCCATGCACATCAGGGCATTTGGAGGCAATCCCATGCCTCATTGCCATGC
>JACCLH010000034.1 GCA_013425375.1 Microcaldota archaeon
GGGAGGAGTACTTGCAACGATAGGGATGCTTTTGCAAGCAACCCAGCGGCTTATGACTACCGCTGCCAATTTCTTGAATAGACTATTTTGTCTGAAATGGGCAAAAACCACACTCATTTAAAGGAATTATTCACCAAGACATCTCCGGATATTTCGCTTTCATCCAGTCCACGAAGCTCTGGAGATAGGGTACGAAGCTGTTGAATGCGCTGACTGTGGAGAAATTGCCGTTTCCGTCGTTGAGCATCCTGTCCAGTTGTCCGCCTTTTATAAATGAAGAGTATCCGTTCCGCATAAATGAGGGGATGTAACGCGTACCAGCGTCCTGAGACTGGTCGTAAAGCTCATCCAAAACCGGATAGTTGGCGCCCATATAGGCGAAGCCTTCTGCCACTATGAAATGATCCCGGTCCTCATCGTTCATCCCCACTGTCCTGGCGAAGGCGATTTCGGAATGGATTTCCAGGTACGCCCTGATGGCCTGCTTGACAGCATTTGCTTCTGGTTCGCCCATACCAGCCAATGCATCGGCTGCCCAATCATCCAGCTCAGAGCCTTCAAGGTGGTGCTGGAATGGTAGTTTGACCATGCTGCCTGGATTATTTGGATTGTGATGGGCTCCGCGCCATATGGCACCTATCCTCTCGTCTGCCTGCGCATCTTTGCCAAGGGCATTGAAGAAAAGCCTCGCGTTGGTTGCGTGCTGCTCCTTCTGTATATCGGTTAGATAGGTGAACCAGACATCATGCAGCATCTCATGGAATATCACCCGCTCTGAGCCTTTCTTGAGCCTGACGCGTTCGTATTCGTAGCAGCCATCAAAGCAGTTCGCTATATCATGGCCGCTCTCGCTCCTTATGACAAAGCCGACCTGCCCTCCCCCGTAGGCCCCTGCCACGTCAAGCGAAGGTTGTATCACGAAGATGTTGTTCGCCGCGGCAGCATCGAATGCTGCGTCTTTGATAAAAAATCTTGAGAAGTCCACGGTGGCCCGGATGACCAAGCGCCCATCGTCCCTCAGCGACTGGGTGATTTCTTCCTCAGAGGCATAACATGGGGAGGTCTCGCAGAAGTATCCTGGTTTGAAGCCGAGTGAGACAACGACGACCTCATCGCTCTCCGAATCGTACATATAACCTGGCCACCACTCGAGCTTTCCGGTAAGCCCTGCATCCTTAAGCAGTCCGGAATCATTCGTACCGGCATCTTCATATTCGTCCTTACCTCGATTGCCTTGCCATCTTTGAGAGGCAATGGCGGTCTCAGAACTGCAGCCAGACACAAGAGCGACTGGAGACAAGACCAGGATAAGCGCTGTTTTGGCCGCCTCCTTTGCGACCTCGCCCACTTTCGTCACTATGATTTCAGCGACGCTCGGTTTTGGCTTCTTGGCCGGAGTGATAGCGTGCAATTGGCTCGTTTGCGGTGGCTCTTGCTGGGCTGGTGGTTTTGTTTTTTCCTTTTCTGGAGGAAGCACCTCTTTCGGAGCGCCCATGGATAGTATTGGTTTGGGATGATTTTAATGGTTTGGGAAAAGAAGACGAAAAATAAGAGAAAGAAAAAGAAAAGGGACCATGTCAGAGTTGCAACGGCAACTCTGCACACACGCGATCGGAACGCCGATCGCTCGTGAAGTCCCTTCTTATCTTAGGACTTCAGCCAAGAACTTCAAGCTCTTGGGGAACACGGTTCCCCAACACTCAAAGTCCTCTAACCGAGGACTTCGAGTTCCTGGGAGTAGGCCGGCATGGTGCTCTCCTCCTCTACCATGGAGGAGCCCACGATTGAAGCGCCCTTCACGCCAGTCACGATGGCAACGATTTCGAGCTTGCCCTCGTAGTTCTGCATGATCCTCGCGCCCCATTTCACGTTGGCCTCTGCGTCCATCTTCTCGGTGATCATCTCTCCTGCTTTGATAGCGTCGCCGAGTGTGAGGTCGCTGCCGCCCGTGATGTGGATGAGCGCGCCCTTTGCGCCTTCGAAGTCCACGTCAAGGAGCCTGTTCTTTATGACGCCCTCTGATGCTGACCTGACCTTGTCGTTGCCCTTGCCCTCGCCAACCGCGATGAAGCCGACTCCTCCGCCTTCCATGATTGCGCGGACATCTGCGAAGTCGATGTTGATGAGCGATGGTTGGGTTATTGTCCAGACCAGGCCGCTGATTGCCCTCGAGAGGATCTCGTCAGCAACCGCGAACGCCTCTGCCATGGGCAGGTTCGGCACCAACTGGACCAGCCTGTTGTTGTCCAGGATGATGACCGAGTCGCAGCTCTTCTTGAGGAGCTTTATGCCTTCTTCGGCCCTCTTCTTCCTTGCCCTTTCCAGAGCGAACGGGTAGGTGACCATCGCCACGACGATAGCTCCCTGCTCCTTGGCGATCTGCGCCACGATTGGTGCAGCTCCGCCACCGGTTCCTCCGCCCATGCCAGCGCAGATGAAGACCAGGTGCGCGCTTTCGAGTTCCCTCTCTATGAGCGGCCTGTCCACCTCGGCTGACTTGGCGCCGATGTCCGGGTATCCGCCCGCACCGAGGCCTTTTGTGACCGATTTGCCTATCAGCACTTTCTTCGCCCTCTCATGGACGATGTTGAGGTGCTGCTTGTCCGTGTTTATAGCCACGAGCTCTGTCCCCTTCACGCCAGACTTAATCAGCCTGTTGATGGTGTTGTTTCCTGCACCACCGACACCGACGGTCACGATTTTGATGCTCTCCGAGCTCATCGCGTCCGACGAAGGCTTTTCTGCCTGCGGCGTGTTTTCCCCGACTACAGATCTTACCAAGTCTTCCATGTTTTCACCTTTTATTTGTCGTTTTATTTGTCGTTTTTAGGTCGCTCTTGCCTATTTTTCTCTCTTGAACTTGAGAGTGCAGAAACCCCCACCCGGCCGTTAAAATAGATTTGCTTTCACGTCGGAGGATTTCGTTCACAAAAATTGACCGGAGAAAACAGGTTTGTGATTTTCGGGGGAAAAATTTAAATACATGCACTGCATGTATTGATGCGACCAGTACAATCGTGGAAGCATGATTGGAGGATAGACGTAGAAGATATGGTAAATAGCGACCATGCATGAGGGGGATTCCTATGGTGAAGGTAATAACGATAATGGACGACGTGTATGCTGACTTATACCGCATCAAGAAGGGCAAGGACATGAGTTTCAGCCAGGTCCTGAGGTATCTCATGGCAGAGAGGAAAGGTGGCGAGAGCAGCATCATAAGCTTCGCGAACAGCATCAATGACAGCGACATAGATTCGCGCGCGGTATACCAGATAAAGAGCGAGCACTCCTGGGTGAGATGATGGAGAAGATATGCCTGGACTTCGAGATAGCGCTTGATTTCCTCCGGGGAGACGCCGCCACCATAGAGAAGCTGAAGAACTATGCCTACCGGGAGGAGATATGCATCACGAGCATCACCCTGATGCACCTGCTTGAGAGCGTGAACAAGAGCGACGTGGTGAATGCGTTCGCCGCCAGCGTCACGGTGCTCCCTTTCGATAAGAAGGCAGCCCAGTTCGCCAACAGGATAGCGCTGGATCTCAGGGAGAAAGGGGGCGGCAGGATGACCGATAGCATCCTGACCGCAGCCATATGCATGGCGAACGATGCGTTCCTTTACTATAAGTCGTCGGACCACACCACCGTGACGAAATACGATGGCATAAAGGGGCTGCGGAAGGTCTAGACATATTTTTATTCTTTCATACTTATTGTAAACGCATGTCGCTCAAAGCCCTTCTGCTCTATGGATATGGCATCAACTGCGAGAACGAGAGCAAATATGCCATAGAGAAGAGCGGCGGCAAGGCGGATATCCTCCATTTGAATAAGGTGCTGGAGAACTCGAAGCTGCTGGAAGACTACAACATGCTCATGATACCTGGCGGCTTCTCTTTCGGCGATGACCTGGGCTCTGGGAAGGTGTTCGGGAACAAGATGAGGTTCAGGCTCAGGGAGCCGCTGGAACGGTTCGTGAAAGCGGATAAGCTCGTCCTCGGCATCTGCAACGGGTTCCAGGTGATGGTGAAGATGGGGCTCCTGCCAGAGCCTGATTTTTCGCAGAAGGTGAGCCTGACAGGCAACGACTCTGGGCATTTCGAGGACAGGTGGGTGATACTGAAGACCAATGCTGCGTCGCCGTGCGTGTTCAGTAAGGGATTGGAGTACATCCGCATGCCTGTGAGGCACGGCGAAGGGAAGTTCATACCGAAAGACGAGGCGACGCTTGACGGCCTCAGGAAGAACAATCAGATCGTCTTCCAGTATGTGGACGAGAAAGGCGGGCTCGCGGGCTATCCCTGCAATCCGAACGGCTCTGTTGAGAACATAGCCGGCATATGCGACAGGACCGGACGCATATTCGGCATGATGCCGCACCCTGAGGCTTTCAACATCGTGCAGAACTGCCCCTACTGGGTGAGGGGAACGGTAAAAGAAGCGATGGGGCTCAGACTGTTCAGGAACGCCGCTGAATATCTCGAACAGAAGCGATGATCAGGAACGGGTCCTGCAGATTGTCACTTTCGCGACCAGCACGAGGCCTATGAGCACGAGCATCAGCGGCCAGGCGCGGAGCGCGTCCATACCGATAAGTCCGAAGTTCGCTTCAAGGCCCAACACCCCGAAAGCTGCCAGCAGAATGCCAGGCAGATGGGAGTTCGATTCGTGGCAGTTGTCGCCGCATGCGCACCCGCTGCGGGATTTTTTCTCGGTCGATTTTCTCTTTGGAGGCATAGCTATTCACCTTAGAGAAATTAATACAGAAAGATTTTTAATGAACACTAGAGGCCCTTGAAGATTACGTAGCCCAGCGCAGGCGAGAGCAGTATGACCAGCGCAAGATGGAAAAGGCTGTGCATCAGGTCCAGGAAGGAATGGACGAGGAAGACCGTGATTGACGTGTGGCTGTCCATCCTGCCGAAGAACCGCTTGAAATAGGCCAGTATCACAAGCAGTGAGAGCGTCACCATCAGGATGAGGAAAAACGAGGTTATGCCGGGCGTCTTCAGGAATGCGACTATGTTGGCTGCGTTGCGGCCTGCCATGAGATATCCTATGGAGAGCAGGCCCAGGAAGAGCAGGAAGAAATCCACCACCCGGCCGGTCTCCGGATAGATGCCTTTTGTGTACTCCTCTGAGATTATCTTGATCGAGCGCGGGAGCTCCCAGATTATGAAGGACACTATTAGCACCACTGACATGGTATCGAACAGTGGGATGTTTATTATGTTGAAGAAATCAGCCACTATGTTCAAAGGCATGTGATGCTGTTGGTGGCTATTATTTTAAAAAACGCTGCCTGAGGGGAGTGCCGAAGTGCTATATGGCGATAGTCGGAATGAATAAAAACATTCGTCTGGAGATTAGGTTGGGAGGATTGGGTTTCGAGCTTAATCTCTCCATTTTTGGGTGCGACTGATGGAGAAAATCAAAATGGAGATCGCCGGCGAGATATCGCTGTCGGACGATCCTGGCGCGACCATGAGGAAATGGCGCGAGATATTCAACATATCACAGGTAGAGCTGGCCAAGCATCTGGGCATCACCGTGTCCACCATAAGCGATTATGAGGGCAACCGGAGGAAATCCCCTGGCACCGGCGTGGTAAAACGGTTCGTGAACGCGCTTTTTGACATAGACCAGGTGAAGGGCGGGGAGATATCCCAGAAGTTCAGGGAGCGGGAGAAGCCGGTGAGTGAGTATTTCGAGGTGCACGAGTTCGCAAGGTCCATCACCCTCAAGGACTTCGTGGGGCTCATAGAGGGCAAGGCGCTCACCAATGCAGACCTGCTTGACACCAAGAAGATATACGGCTATACGCTGATAGACAGCATCAAGGTCATACTCGACATGCCGTTCTCCTATTTCCAGAACCTCTATGGCAATGTCAATGAGAGGGTGTTCATCTTCACCGGGGTGAGCACGGGACGGAGCCCGTTCGTCGTGGTGAGGGTGAGCTCTTCCAAGCCGTCTGCGGTGGTGCTGCACAACATAGACCCGGCCAAGGTGGACAGGCTCGCGTTGAAGATATCCGAGAGGGAGCGCATACCGATGATAGCGACCAGCATGTCCATAGACAAGATAAAGGAAGCGCTCAATAGAATCTGAATTTTGCTAAAGGCGCACCTGAATCTAGCACGGAGCTGTATCCATGAGATATAAAAAAGGCCAACATGGGCCAGTTGGAATGTCAGCCGCATACTACTTATTGTCCATTTTAATCATGTTTTTATTGTATATAGCAGTGGCAATCGCGTATCTGATTTTATCATTAACGTGGGCAGTCATCCTGACGGTGGTGACCGTTGTATCATGTTTCCATCTCTTCGAGGTATACGTAAAGAAAATAAAACGAAAACCAGTGCTGACCCCCCTTGCCTGGAGCGGGCTGGTGGTGTCTTTGTACTTGCTTACCGCCATCGGTATACCTGAGGTAATAGATGCTCCTGCCCAAGCGATATCTCCAGATTTATGCAATCTGCATTTCATTGTACCGTTCCATGCGGTCACCGGTTCGAATGCGTGCTTTGAGAAGGCCGCGATTTCGAGGGATGATATGGACCTGTGCAGGAATATGCTCTTCAGCGACAATCCGTTTAGCTTGCAGGTCACCTACGATGATACGCAATGCGTCCAGAAAATCATCCTCTCAAAAATAGGCAATGGAACGGTCGATTGCGCGGAGATGGCATCGCAGACGATGCATGTATCTGAGAACGAAGAGTTCTGCCTTAGCACGCTTATGGACAAGACTAAGAACGCTGAGATATGCGAAAGGATATACCCACACGACAATGACTTGGGGTGGTGCATAGCTAGAGCTATCTGGGACTGGGGGGAAGACGCTCGATGCGGAAGCTTCGCCAACCAGACATACCAGGAGCTCTGCGAAAACGCCCGGACCGCTCTCCGGGAGAACGGGTGCAGGGACTTCCCCTGCATCGCGGCTTTCAGCCAGAACCCGGATTACTGCCACTATGGGGGTTATTCTTCATATGAACAATGTGTTATGGACGCCATCACGATGGGAAGCATCTCACGATGTGATGATTATGCCCTATTGGAAGGCAACAAGGCCTGCTGCGTCCTTTACGCACTGTCCAGAAATGAGACGGATTGCATGGCGATAGAGGACCTGAATCTCAGTTCCATGTGCAACGCGTCAACGGCTTTGCGCAGCAAATTAGACCCGAGCGGCCAGAATATCTCAGATATCTGGGGGGGACGCTATTGCTGGGCGGTATTATTGGGCAAAGATTGCTTCGAACAGGACCTTGTTGTGAGCTCGGTATACTATGATCCGGGTATATGCACAACCATGAATACGAAGGACGAGTTTTTTTGCGTATATTCGTATGACCCCCAGTCATGTGTGATGGGATTCGATCTACTTTATGGGAACCAGACTACGAACGCCACAGAAACAGGCGATTAGGCCAGCCAGCGGTTTTTCAGTTCAATGTTTAAAAACAGTTGCAGGAAAATCTCTCCTATGCCAGAAAAAAAGACAAAATTCATTGTGATTGCCGGCTCCATAATGTCAGGGTTGGGCAAAGGGATAGTGACTTCTTCTGTAGCGAAACTGCTCCAGGCACGCGGATACATAGTGGTGCCGATAAAGTTCGACGGCTACCTCAACGTGGACTGCGGGACCATGAACCCGTTCAGGCACGGCGAGGTGTTCGTACTGGACGATGGCACCGAGGTTGATATGGACTTCGGGACCTATGAGCGGTTCCTCAACAAATCATTGCCAGGACGGTGCTCCATAACCGGCGGCAAGCTGTTCCAGAGGATAATAGAGAAGGAGAGGAAGGGCGAATATCTCGGAAGGGATGTGCAGTTCGTGCCGCACCTCACCGGAGAGATAAAGGATTGGGTGCAGAACGTCGGCAGGGAGAACGACGCGGACATAGTCCTGATAGAGGTAGGCGGCACGGTCGGAGACCTGGAGAGCGGCTATTTCCTGGAGGCCATGCGCCAGCTCTATTTCGAGCGGGACAACATGGTCTTCATCCAGCTGACCTATGTGCCTAGCCTGAGCATAGGTGAGCAGAAGACCAAGCCGACGCAGCAGGCGACCCGTCTGTTGCAGAGCCTAGGTATCCAGCCGGACATAATCATAACCAGGGAGCAGGAGAATCTGGCCGATGAATCCAAGAAGAAGATAAGCACATACTGCAATGTGCCTGAGGAAGCGGTATTCGATGACCCGCACCTTGCGACCGTGTATGAACTGCCGCTCGTGCTTGAGAAGCAGGGCGTGTACAGGCAATTGGCGAGGAAGCTTGGCCTTGACGAAGGGAAGGAAGCGGACCTTAAGGAATGGCACAAGAAAGTCAGCAGGATAATAGAGCCCAAGGAAAGACCCCTTAAGATAGCGATAGTCGGGAAATACACCGCTGTGAAGGACGCGTATATCAGCGTGAGGGAAGCGCTGGTGCATGGCGCTGCAGCAGTGAACAGCAGGCTTGAGATAGGGTGGATAGAAGCGAGCGACCTTGAGAAAATCTACGATGTCGCAGAGGTGCTGGCACCATATGATGGAATCGTGGTTCCGGGCGGATTCGGAGAACGCGGGATAGAAGGCAAGATAAAGGCCATAAGATACGCAAGGGAGAACAAGGTGCCGTTTGTGGGCCTTTGCCTCGGTTTGCAGCTCATGGTCGTGGAATATGCCAGGAATGTCTGCGGGTTGGAAGACGCCAATTCCACAGAGTTCAACAAGAAGACTCCGCATCCTGTGGTGGATTTCCTGCCTGAGCAGCAGCAGATATCAAGGATGGGCGGGACCATGCGGCTGGGTGCCTATGAATGCGTGCTGAAGAAAGGGACGATGGCCCACAAGGCCTATGGCGAGGAGAAGATATCCGAAAGGCACAGGCACAGGTATGAAGTGAATCCTGAATATGTGAAGAAGCTGGAGGAGCAGGGCTTGGTGATATCCGGCGTGCATCCGAAGAACAACATCGTGGAAATCGCCGAGTGGAAAGAGTCTTTCGGGGTTGCGACACAGCCGCACATAGAGCTGAAGAGCAGGCTGGAGACGCCTGGCCCGATATTCGTGGAGTTCATGAAGGCCGCGAAGAATTACAGGGAGAAGCCCAGCAAGTCGGCAGGAGAAACGCACGGCGAGTGAGCTGCGGGAGGGTGTTCTGCTCTTCAGAAACCAGCAGGCAGGTCATTCGGCCATTCTGCCCAGTTCCTCTACCCCCCCAAACGCGGCGAGGCCGAAAAAATCGTTAATCAGCTTTGTGCGGTATGTCTTGTTCAGTCTCTTGACCTGATGCCTGATGACCTCATCCAGCGCTTCAGGGCGCTGGGTGCGCGCATCGACTATCTTTATCAGGCCGTCGTATACCTGCGTGAACATCACCGCCCCCATCTTTATCGTCTTATCTGATATCCCGCGCACGAACTCGCCGGCGCTGATTGGACGCCCCCGCATAAGGCTCTCGGGTACTTCCAGCGTTGTCCATCCGCGGCTGAAGTTGTCCCCTCCGACCCTGTAGGACCTGTGCAGCGGGGCCTCGGTATGGGCGTCGGTGCCATAACTCTGGCCTAACCCGAACCGCTCCCCGAGCTCTGTCGCCACGAGGAGGTTGCAGAGATTCGCGGACATCTTCAGGTCCTGCGGCAAGCCGAGCAGGGCCGAGTGCTTCCTAAGGAGCCCGCGCATCCGTTCCAGGAAATCCATGCTCCTGAACGGCATTTCCCCCATATAAAGCGAATCGTTCCAGCATTCCACGAAATCAGTGTACCTTGCGTAAACAAACGCCTGCTCGTAGGCGAGGTGCCTCTGCTGCGTCGCGCTGAAGAGGCCGATTCCGCGCACCGGAAGCGCCTCGGTGTTGCAGTTCACCGGATGCGCTATGCCGACTATCGCCTGGTTGGCCGCGCGGAGCGGGGCGAGGACAGAGTACATCTCATCCATCGTCATGCCGAGGAAATATGACTCCATCTCCAGAGTACGGTCGCGGCGGTGGAATATCTTCATACGCATCTCATCAGCCGCATCTTTCCCGGCTGCGAGGACTATGTGGTGCGGCCCGTTTGGGTGGCCTGGCGCCAGGGGCATGGTTATCTCTGAAGCGAGCGGGGCGGCTATGCCGAACTCGCGCAGGAAGGCGTTCATCCAGTCGCAGTTGTCCATGGCGAAGGAATTGTGCGGCGTGTATGCGAGCACGTCCACGTTGTGGAGGATGGCCCTGCGGATTATGTCGGCCATGCGGGAAACACCGTCGTCGAAGGCTATCGTGCCGTCCAGCATCTCCCTGGAGTGGAAATGCACCTGCATCCTGTGGATGGTCTTGGTGGCGGCCAGCTCTGAGAGCGCATCGACTATCTTTTCCGCGATCTGCGCCGGGTTCCCGGATGAATATGTGTGCCTGAAATACTGCTTTCCCAGAGGGAGCCTGCTCGCAAGGACATCCTCCCGCGGGTTTGACGCAAGGATTGTCACGCTGTCAGACTTCTCGCCAAGCTTCTGGCCGGGCTTATCGTCCCGCTTCACGAATACGAAGAAGAGGGGCTTTTGGTTGTGGAGATTGAGCGCGTATATCCTCTCGTTCGGATAGACCAGGGGCTGGCCGCTGTATCCCTTTTCCACCATGATAGACTGCAGCTTCGCGGTGTCAGCCTTGAGGAAACCTTTTGCTGCAAGTCTCGGCTCCAGCTCGCCCAGAAGGCGGTCCTGGAACCTCAAGATATTGGCCATATCCCCACCCCTTTCCAGTATATAGCGTTGTAATATATGGTTGAAACAGTATAAAAAGAGTATGGTAAGCGCTGGAAGCTGGTTTAACCCAAAACTCGAAACCCGAAACTTAGGTAGATGGAGGGGGTTGAAACCCGTGAAATCCATTTATGGATTTCCCAGTTGTCAAAATGCTGCCGCATTTTAACACCCTCAAGGGGGCAATGTTCGGAAGCGAAGCTTCCGGACAGACAGCGGCGGAACGCCGCTGGAAGAAGAAGGACTGGGGTATTGCCCCCTTATGGGAATGGGCC
>JACCLH010000056.1 GCA_013425375.1 Microcaldota archaeon
TTGGTTTCCTTCAGTATCCTGGCAGTCCTTCCGATGTCCACCTGAAGGGTCTGCAGGTCGCGGTTGTTGATGCCGAGCACATCTGCATCTGTCTTCATGGCGGTCCTGAGCTCCTCGGCATCATAGCTCTCAAGCAGGACCTCAAGTCCTTCATTGTGGGCAGCATCAATCAGCTTGTCCAGGTCCAGCCCCAGCCTCTGCGCCATCTTCACTATGAGGAGCACAGCATCAGCTCCGGAGTCCTTTGCCGCCTTTATCTGTTCCTCTGTCATTATGAAATCCTTGAAAAGCACAGGCAGTCCGGCGCTCTTGGCCAGGGCCACATTGCCGATGTCTCCCCTGAACATCTTCGGTTCGACCACCACGGATATGGCGTCAGCCCCGCTTTCCCTGAACTCCGCTGCGGCCTTCTCCACGTCTATGTCTTTGAAAGAATACTCGCCTGCAGGGGATGCGTGCTTTATCTCGCAAATCAGGGCGAACCTGTCCGGGCCGAGCCGCTCAAGCAGCGAGACCCCCCTTCCTTCATATCTGGCATGGCCGTTGTAGTATCCCTCCTGCAGGCTGTCCTTCGCATTCCCTATGAATCTATCCAGTATGTCCATCGTCCTCTCCTCCAAAGGCCCTCAGCAGCTCCAGTTTCCCCATCGCCGCGCCGGATTGCACTGAAACGCGTGCCAGCTCCAGCCCATCTCTGATGCTTTCCGCTTTCCCCCCGACATAGATAGCCGCAGCCGCGTTGAGCAATGAGATGTCCAGCGCCGGTCCTTCAGCGCCTTTCAGGACCGAGAGCATGATTGCCGCGCCCGCTTCCTTTGAGTCCACTGTCGGGACCTTCTGCTCAGTGAAACCGAACTCAGAGGCGTCAATTTCGTAGGTCCTGACCTTACCATCCTTCAGTTCTGAAACCTTCGTCTTTCCCAACCCTATCTCGTCCATCCCCCCTGAATGCACCACGAGCGCGTGTTCGGTCCCGAGAGCCTTGAGGACCTCAGCCATAGTCTCTGTCAGCGATGCGTCGAAAACCCCGAGCACCTGTGCCTTCGCATTGGCAGGATTAGTGAGCGGGCCGAGGATGTTGAAGACAGTGCGGATGCCCAGTTCCTTCCTAACGCCAGCCACGTTCTTCATGGCAGGATGGAAGAATGGAGCGAACATGAATCCGATACCGACATCCTCTATGCATTTGCTGACCCTGTCCGGAGGGAGCATCTTCGCTCCGAGCTCCTCAAGCACATCAGCCGAGCCGCACCTGCCGGACATCGCCCGGTTGCCATGCTTGGCTATCGCAACACCGCTTCCTGCGGCTATGAACGCAGCGGTGGTGGAGATGTTGAACGTGTTGGATGAATCTCCGCCTGTGCCGCAGGTATCGACGAGCGGCCCTGCATCCGGGCGGATGATGATGGCGTGATCCCTCATGGCTTTCGCCAGCACCGCTATCTCCTCGCGGGTCTCGCCTTTCATCTTAAGGGCGACAAGGAAAGCCGCGGTCTGCGCGGGCGTGTATCTCCCCTCCATGATAGAATCCATGGCTGTTTTCGCTTCCTGCGCTGTGAGTCCCTCTCTTTTCACGAGCTTATGCAGAATCTCCTTCATGCCTTTCCCCTCCCTGCGAAATTCTCCAGAATCCTCAATCCGTCCTGCGTCATTATGCTCTCAGGGTGGAACTGCACCCCGTACAATGGAAGGCTCCTGTGCCTCACCGCCATGACCGTATTATCATCCTCGCTTCTGGCCGTCACTTCAAGGCATTCCGGGATCTCCACACCGACAAGCGAATGATAGCGCATCACGCGCAGCGGGTTCGCCACGCCATCGAATAGCCCCTTCCCGTCATGCTGAATCATACTGGTCTTGCCGTGCATCGGCTTTGCAGCCCTTGTCACAGTACCTCCGAAATGGTGGATAATGCCCTGATGCCCCAAGCACACCCCCAGGATGGGCGCCGTTATCTCCGAGCCTGCACCCTGAAGTATGTCCGCGCAGACTCCGAAATCGCGCCTGTTGGCCGGATTCCCAGGCCCAGGTGATAGCACAATCCGCTCAGGCGCAAGCGCCTTCACCTCTTCCATGGTTATCCGGTCATTACGGAAAACACGCACCTCGTGGCCCAGCGAACTTAAGAGCTGGGAGAGGTTGTACACGAACGAGTCGTAATTGTCTATTATGAGAATCATCATCCCACCTCCAGCGCCTGCATAAGGGCGCGCATCTTGTGCTCTGTCTCCTCGTATTCACGTTCGGGTACTGAATCATACACGATGCCTGCCCCGGCCTGCACGTAAGCCTTCTTCCGCTGGGCCACGAGCGTCCTTATGGTTATCGCGAAATCGCAGTTGCCATTGAACGAGAAATAGCCGACAGCCCCTCCATATGGCCCGCGCCTGACCCCTTCCAGCTCCTCTATCAGCTCCATGGCCCTGACCTTCGGCGCGCCGGTGAGCGTGCCGGCCGGGAATAGCGCATCAAATGCATCGAAGCAGTCCTTCCCCTCGCGCAGCCTTCCTGTGACCTGCGAACCCATGTGCTGGACGTGCTTGTATTTGTATACCCCCATGAGCTCAGGGACAGAGACAGACCCCCCCTTGGCCACCTTCCCGACATCATTCCTTGTCAAATCCACGAGCATGAGGTGCTCTGCCTTCTCCTTCTCGTCGTTCAGCAGCTTCTGCTCCAGCATGCGGTCTTCCTCAGGCGTCTTGCCCCGAGGCATGGTGCCGGCCAGTGTCGCGAAGCTGTCTATCCGCTCCCCTTCCACGCGGACAAGGTTCTCAGGGCTTGAGCCTATGATGCTCTTCTGGCCGAAGCTGAGGAAATACATATAAGGCGAGGGATTTGTCTGTTTCAGGTAATTATAGAACTTCAGGAGGTTTCCCTCGAAAGGCACAGTGTATCTCCTGGAAAGCACCACCTGGAATATCTCACCATCGCGTATCTTCTCCTTCGCGGCCTCCACAGCCTTCACGAACTGTCCCTTGTCCATGGAAGGCTTCGCATCACCGGATTCGAAGCGGCCTGAGAACATGTCCTCCTTGGCCAGCGACAGGACCTCAGGCATCCTGTCCTCGGTGTGCGAAAGATAGTGCACGCTCTTGGCGCGGTGGTCGTATATTATGCAATCCTCGAAGATGCCGAACTCGAAGTCCGGGAAGCCTGAGCCGTTCTCAGCCTTTTCCGGTATGTTCTCCAGGTTGCGTACATAGTCATAGGAGAAATACCCCACCGCGCCTCCGGTGAAGCCTTCCTTCTCAATCTTCTTCCTGGGTATGGCATCGGCAAGCGCCCTGATTGGGTTCTGAGCGTCCTGCTCCTGGCCGTCTATCGCCACCACCTTCTTCCTTGCGCTCACCATGCTCTTCGGCTGGAACCCTATGAACGAGAACCTGGCCAGCTTCTCCTTGCCCTCAAGCGATTCGAGCAGAAAAGAGCTCTCATACTCCCTGTTGATGAGCTGGTAGAGCTGGTATGGGTTCAGCATGATGTCGAGGTTTCTGTAAATCATGTCCGCACCCCCACATCCAGCATCCTTTTTCAGAATCCGGTCCTGCGCGCCCCGCTCTGCGCGCGCAATTCTGTTTCCTTCTCATTGATGCTGATGATAATCCCGGCGCACATCTCCCTGACTTTTTTATCGTCATCCGGATTTGCGATGAACGGCGTCTTGAGTTCATTCAGTCCATTCAAATCCAGCTTGCCCACCAGTTGTCCGGCGAGTGCGGCTACTTCCGTGATTTTCTTTCTCCGGTCCTCTCCATCCGGTGAGGTTTTCATCAACTCCCTGAACGCCGTCTTCACTGCTTCGATTCCATTGCCGTTTATCGGCTCTGTGGCTGGTGCAGGGAATGCTGCTGCCCTCTTTGGCATCTGTCTTGCCGCTCCGGTGCTTGCCGGCGGCTTCCTTTCTAGCTTGAGTTGATCATTCATTTTACCTCACCCACACATATCTAGCACCAATGATATATTTAAAGCTTTTATGTACAAAAATATACATTATGTATCCTATCCTGGAAGATGCATTCTTACGCTACCCGATGCGCAAAAAGGTGGCCGAGATTTTGCTGAAATACGGCTTAAGAGTGGACAAAAACGGCCGGATTTTCTCAGGAAACATCGAGATAAGCCCGGTGAAGGTCGCGCGTGCCGTAGCGGTTGACAGGCGCGTTGTGCTTGAAACCGCCCATATGATCGCTGAGGTCCCTGAGCTTTTCGGCATCTTCGAATCGCTCGCACCAACCGCATTCATCCGCGGGGTCGCAAGGCATCTCGGCTTCGAGGTCATAGAGATAGAAGCAGAGCCCCATGCAGTCGGCATCGTGAGCGCAGTGACCAGCATAATCGCCGAAGCTAAAATCAGCATCCGCCAGATAGTGAGCGACGACCCGGACATCTATCCGAATCCTAAGCTCACAATCGTGCTGGAGAAGCAGCTGCCGGGCCAGGCGCTGGTGAAAATAAGGG
>JACCLH010000085.1 GCA_013425375.1 Microcaldota archaeon
TGCCGGAGATGTTCCATTCACCGACGCATGCTACATGCGGCTGCGCTGTGCAATGCTCCATGCATGTGGGCTCAAGGATCACTGTGGAGCCGTTGTATTCAGGCAGCTGTGTCTCGCCACCAGTGCTTATACAGCCGAAGAGCAGGAGCATTCCGAACAATGCCAATAGGAATAGTCTCATGATATGTTTTCCTGTTCATGGTTTTTAAATCCGCATGGGATAGTCGGTTTGATGGAGATATTGCTGCTTGTCGTACTGTCGCTTGCCATCGGCTTCTTCGCAGCCATACTCGGCATCGGCGGGGGAGTCATACTCACACCCACGCTGATATTGCTCGGGATGGAGACGCACATCGCAATATCGGTGAGCCTGGGCGGCGTGGTACTCACCAGCCTCGTGTCATCTGTGGAATACCTGAGGCAGCGGCTCGTGGACCTGAAGCTGGCCCTCCTGATGATGGTAGCCTCCGCCCCCAGTGCGCTGGCCGGCGCATATCTTTCTGTGGAGACTCCAGGCACTGTGCTGGAGAAGCTGATGGCCCTGTTCCTGCTGGCCATGGCAGGCTTGATGCTCACAGATATGAAGATGAGGATGACGGACCGGATGCTCTCGCTGGAAAGGCATGTGAAGGCAAAGGACGACACCGGATTCTCCTATCGTGCTCACCTGCTGTTCCTGCTTCCCATAGGCATGGCCGCAGGATTCACCGCAGGCCTGTTCGGCATAGGCGGCGGGGTGATGATGGTGCCTTCGCTGCTGCTGAGCGGTGTACCCGCGCAGGTGGCTGTGGCGACGTCTTCTATGATGGTGAATGCCAGCGCGGATGTCTCCTTCCTGACCTATCTGGCAAGGGGCGGATTCGACCTGTCCTACCTCCTGCCCATAGCTCCGGCCCTGATGACAGGGGCGTATATCGGAGCGATGGTGTCTGCCAGGATAAAACCGCACCATACCCGGTTCATGCTCGCAGGACTCCTTGTGTTCCTGTCTGCCATGCTCCTTCTGAGGTGACATGGGGCGGTCAGGTAAATCTTGAAGGAAGCTTCACGCGAGAATTTTCCACGCTATTTCTTCTTGAAGCCCCGTAGTATCTTGATGTCGGATTTATTGAAGCCCCCTCCCTCGAACTCCCTCATTATGTTTTCATGGCTCATGCCTTTCTCCAGCCGGATTCTGTACGACTCATAAAGGAGATTCCTGATGCCTCTTTTCCTCAGCCAGGACAGCAGGGGAGCCCGGATCTGGTATCTGGTGAACAGTTCGTGGAAGCGGTCGTAGAGATGCCCTTCAATCTTCAGGTGCTCAGCCTGAACCATGCACTCTGACCTGATGGCATCCCAGTCGAAGGTCCTGCCTTCTGCGGCCGTGCTTTTGATGATGGCAGCGATATCATCTATGTCTCGGGGCCTTTCGGTTATGCCTTTAAATAACGCGATATCTTCATTGGAGAGCAGGAAGAGTTCGAGCCTGCCGAAATCCCCGTATTTTGAGGAGCGGTGGACCATTCCGTCTGATAGTGTTAGCATATTGCACACTTTCCTGTCGAACAGGTCGAAACCTGCGTTTTCCGGATGGCGCAGGATTGAGTATGCCCCCAGCTTTTCATAGGCAACATCAAGCGATACTGACTTTTCGTAGCCAAGGGAGAGGAGCTCCTTTTCAAACAGCTTAAGGTCGCTGATGGAGACAAAGATAGCGTCCACATCCTTGGTGAACTCTTTCAGATCCTTGAGCGACATCGCACAGCCGCCTATGAGGTAAACCTTTATCTTCCGGGGCAGCCGGTTCCCTACGGCGCCAAGGTCGCTCAGCAGGTCTTCTTTCCGGTATAATCTAGCTTCTGGCATATTCTCGCCTCAAAACAGAGTATTCCTGTGATTTCGCCTTTATAGATTCGAAAACTAATGCGGCTTCTTTCTCGACCTTGTAGACTGCGGGCAAATCCTTCAGTTCATTCAGCGTGAGGCGGTTCAGGTCAGCAAACAAGGTGCAGTAGAGGAGATACCTGGCATCATTGACGGAGAAAGCAAGAGCGTGGACAAACACTTCCTGTTTTGTCGGTTCCCTGCTACTATTGACAAAATAATTGTCCTTCGTCATTATCAGGCCGACCCGATACTCGTGGAATCTGCTGAAGCCGGTCTGCACAAAGCCGGGCGGATTTTCCTGCTCGGTTTTTATGAGAATAGTATCCCCGAAAACAAGGACTCTTTTCCATGCCAGCCCCTGCGCCTTCAGCGACTCAAAATAAAGGGCAAGAAAAACGGATTTCAGGGATGGGACTTTATCCCGGAAGGCGTCCCTTGGCTCGTAAATCCCCCGCTTCGGCTGATATATCAGAAGTGCATCCTGAAGCTGCTTCAGGATGCGCCTTAGTGTGATTCCGGGACAGTTTGTTATCGCTCTTAATTTAGCCAGGGTAGTGTAGCCCTCGGATATCTGGAATAGAACATTCAGCCTCGCGCCATAGAATAGCCTGGCAAGCCTGCTTTCAGGATAATCCTGGAGGAAAACGCCTATCGAGTGCCTGAGGCTGGCATCGAGAGAAAGAAGCTCGTATCCCTTCCGCGGCTTCAGGATTTTTGCAGCAGTCAGACTGCTGACGCAAACGGAAACCTTGCTAAGCGGAATTCCGATTGATCTGGCGGTTTCACTGGGCAAGGCGTTCTTTTTCGCAAGGAAGAACAAAACCCCCCATGTTGTTTTGGTCAGTTCAGGGAAAACCTTCATAGTATCAATTCTGATAATAAATGCTTATAAATATTACCTTTTTTGATATTATTAAGATTTCGGTAAACGGCGGGAAACTAGTGCCAGCGCGGATGTCTCCTTCCTGACCTATCTGGCAAGGGGCGGATTCGACCAGTCCTACCTCCTGCCCATAGCTCCGGCCCTGATGATAGGGGGCGAGGGTGTCTGCCAGGATAAAACCGCACCATACCCGGTTCATGCTCGCAGGACTCCTTTTCATGCTGTCTGCGATGCTGCTGCTGAGATGAACAGGACCGGGCAAGCCAATCCTTTAAAACCTATTTGCGGTATGGTTAGTCCGACCAGGAATAAAAATCCCATAAAGAGGTGTTTAGTCATGCCAGCATGTCCGAACTGCCATGTATACAAGGGGCTCTGGTCCCCGCTCTCGGCGAACAACGAAGGCGTATTCGTCTGCAAGATAAACAGCTCCCATAAGTACAAGCGCGACCGCGACGGCAACTTCCATTCGGTGTGAGAGACCTCGGCGCTCATTTCGGATAGGTTGCGGGTTATTACACACATTTATAATCTTTTTCACACTAAATACACTTATGCACGAGAAACGCATCCAGCGGCCGAAGAGTCATCTGCATGCGTTCTCTCCTGCAACATTCACACTCCCAGGGTGCGCGGCATGCTTTATACTTACTGAGAGCGCACCCCACATGCCGCCTTTCGCATATATGTCCGAAAGCGGGCGTTAAGCCCTGGGAGTGTGTCACCCGCAGCGGAAAGAGAGGGCCGGAAACCCGGAACCGCTGGCGCATGGCCGTGATTGCAGAAGAAGGAGAATATTTAGCCCCCGGTGACCTTCAGATGCGAAGCATCTGGAGGGATTTTCCGCTGCAGCGGAAAAGAGGGGGCTTTGACTGAAAGGAAAAGCCCCCG
>JACCLH010000023.1 GCA_013425375.1 Microcaldota archaeon
GATTTCAGGAAAGGAAAGGACGAGAGGCCCAAATCTAGCCGTTTTGGTGAAAAGATCGGACGGGGTTCCGATGGAAGAGGCCTTACGCAGAGCTGACGAGGCCGGTTTAGTAATCGCTTCAAACAAAAGGATGAGCAAAGCCCTTGTCGGAAGTGATGAGTGGCAGAGCATAAGAGAGGCATTCGCCTGCTGGAACGGGACGATGACTGCTTATGATGAGCCCGGCAAGAAACTCGGAAAAACTATCGAATATGTTGATTCTGAAACGAGCATAAGATACGTTTTCCCAGTCCCTGAAGAGCACGTAGGGAAGAAAAATGTTGTTCTTGTTGCCGAACATCCAGACTTCACGCTTGAAACAGATGGAAACACAAGAATTGTGCAAGCAAAAGAAGTAGGGGTAGTTTCCGAATTTCCCGTTGCCTCGGAAAACTGGTATCTTGGTGATGCGAAATACGACATTCCAACCGGAAAGAAAGTTGATAGTAGCAACGACGCTGCCAGATACCTTTGGAGAATAGAAAAGAGAGTGGGCCTTGTTGCCCGCGGCATCTACGGCGGCTACGTCGACAGGCGGTACGTCTATCTCGACTATGCGCCGTCCTTTGCGTTTGGGGTGGCCGTGGAGGCGCCCGACGCGAATGTCGCAAGCGACATTGCGCCCCTTGTTCGAAGCGTCGAACATGAGGGAGGGCGCCCGCTGCAAAAATTGCAGGTTGAAGCTGCAGACACTGGCGTCGTAATAACTGGCGTTACGCTGGATGAGCTTAGAACACTGTTAGGAAATGCAAATGCTGACCTGCAAGACGTTTTGCAAACGGTAAGACAAGAGAAACTTGCAGCTGTACGGCAACTTCTCCAGGCGCTAGAGATAAAAGAGTAATCTTTCTTCTTTTTCATCCTAGGGTGCAAGCCCTAGGCCACACACCTATCTGCAGTGCCGGAAACCTATCGGCAGGGCAGTCTTTATATAGAACCTACCCTAGAAGCGTCGTCAGCGGAAGGCCGATTCGGCTTTCGTGCAAGGTGCGTCCTCAGATAAAAGTATGAAGCCCCCGGAGGGATTTGAACCCCCGACCTACTCCTTCCGCCTTTTTAGGAAAAAGGCGGCCCAAAAACGGGCTTGCTATTCCCAAAAAGTTTACAAGAGAGTCGCTCTACCACTGAGCTACGGAGGCGTGGCACAGAGTTGTTCTAATGTGCCACCAATATTTTAAATAATCCATCGCCCTAAGCCCCATCATGGATATCGAATCAAGGATAGACCTGGTGAAGCGGAAACCGACCGAAGAGGTAGTCACAGAAGAGGATTTGCGCAGCATCTTCCAGAACTATGAGCACCCCAAGCACTACATCGGATTCGAGATATCCGGCATGGTCCACCTTGGCACCGGTCTCTGCACAGCGCTCAAGATAAGGGACTTCATCGAGGCAGGCATAAAACCGACAATCCTGCTCGCCGACTACCATTCATACATAAACCAGAAGCTCGGAGGCGATCTTGAGAAGATACGGAAAGTCGCCAACGGATATTTCAAGCACACCTTCGTTTCGCTCGGCCTCGATGAGTCCAAGGTCGACTACGTCCTTGCGAGCGACCTCTACAACAACGACTACTGGAAAGAGGTCCTGAGGATAACGAAAGACACCACGATAAACAGGATGCTCAGATGCATAACAATCATGGGCAGGAAGGAGAGCGAAGCCACATCATCAGCGGTGGTGCTCTACCCGGCCATGCAGGCGGCTGACATCTTCATGCTCGACGCACAGATAGCGCACGCAGGCATGGACCAGAGGAAGGTCCACATGCTCGCAAGGGAGCTTTCCCATTCCTACAAGAAGGAGTTCGTCGCGGTCCACCATCATCTGCTCCCGGGCCTCCAGGGCGGCGCGAGGATGGACCCCAACGCCAGCAAGGAGGACCAGGTCATCGAAGCCAAGATGAGCAAGAGCATCCCTGGCAGCGCGATATTCATACACGATTCAGAAGACGAAATCAAGGCCAAGATAAAGAAGGCGCAATGCGCCGAGAAGGTCGTCGAGGGCAATGCGGTGATAGAATACGCCGAATACCTCATGCTGAGGGACAAACCCCTCAAGGTTGAAAGGCCGGCGAAATTCGGGGGCGACATCGAGCTGGCCGATGCGGCAGAACTGAAGAAAATCTATGCTGACGGTAAGCTCCACCCTATGGACCTCAAGAACGCTGTGGCGAAGGAGCTCGCCGAAATCCTAAGGCCGAGCAGGGAATATTTCGAGAAGCACAAGGAATATCTCGAGCAGATAACGGCCAAGGATATCACGAGGTGATTCTTATGCCTGAGCAGAACGACCCGCCCGGAGAGCAGAAGGCTCAGCAGAAAGCCGAACAGAAATCCGAGCAGAAGGGTGAGCAGAAGACAGAGTCCAAGATAGAGGTCAAGACAGTCTCGGACATCCTCCAATCGGTCCAGATAGCCCTTGACGGCTATGACGACCTGTTCTCTGATTTCGACCCGTCGCCATATGAGACAAAGATGCTTTCCGACGACTTCCTCGCCGAGCTCCGCAAGCGCTATGCAGAGACCAAGAGCGGCGAGCTGGTGGTCAATTTCACCATCCCGGCCAACCAGAGGTCTGACAAGACAGATGCGCTGGTGAAGAAAAGGCTGAAGGACTATTTCAAATACCAGCACACCTACCTTGCCAAGAAGGTCGTGGATACGAGGATGCGGGGTTTGTTGCGGGTGGCGGGTGGCGCGGCTGTTCTGGTGGTGGCATTCGGTTTCGCATCATCGATATCGCTCGCTTTGGAGAACCTGCTTCTGGTCCCTTCATGGTTCCTGCTGTGGTCAGGGTTCGACAGCCTCATAGACGCGCCGACCAAACTATCCAGCGAGATGAGGTTCAACGAGAGGTTCATGAAGGCGAAATACAACTTCGTGCCGCAGGAAGAGATAGTCAAATCGATAAATATACGGTCGAGTTATGTATAAGGCATAAGAGAAGCAGCCCAGCTCTCGCGGCCTCAGGATTTTCGCGGTCCGCGAGCCGTTTGTTTGACGGCGCAGAACCACGGATGGCAGGAGAATGGGAAAACATAAAGAATGACTTATATCTCATGCTTCCGCTTGAGGCGCGAGTTCAGGCCCGACCATGCCATCCGCTGCTTTCCCGTGCGCCTTCGCCGCGTTCTTCAATATCTCGACGACCTCCGTATGCCCTCCAGCAGCCGCCAGCATGGGCGCAGTCAGGCCCCGGTGGCTCTTATGATTTACATCCGCGTTCCGCTCAAGCAGCAGCCTCACGAATCCAGCATCCCCTCTTTCGGCAGCCATCATCAGCGGCGTCCATCCCATGACATCCGTGGCATTCACATCCGCTCCTGCCAAAAGAATCGCTTTCGCCTGTTCCATATTCCCTGCCTGGAAGGATTCTACCAGTCTTTTATCCAGCGCTTCCTTGTTCGTGGACAGCCGTTCTATCAGCTTTTTCAGCTTCTCCTGCTTGTCCGTGGGCTTCCATTCAACAAGCGGCATTTCCCGATGGAAGACATGTGGCCTTCCTGCCTGACCATTACCTTTTTTTTCAGAATCAGAGACGTATCTTAACCTGCCATTCCCGTTACTCTTTCCATTGCTGGACTTCAAACCACCCGTTTGTCATTTTTTCACCTCATCCGTTTTGTATTTTCTTTTCTGCTTTTTGTATGGTAAATTTGATAATTTACCATAGCGCACAAATTTTTGCGAAAATTTGTGCACGCGCCACTGGCGCGTTGGTTTCTATCTGTGTGAAAAAGATTTAAAAATGCGTGTCCCAGCCGATGTTTCCTATCAGATTCAATCTACCGGGCATTCGAGGAAGTTCCGCAGGATGTCCTCGCCATGCTCAGTGTGCCACACCTCAGGATGGAACTGGACGCTGAATACCGGCCGCTCCCTGTGCCTCATGGCCTCTATGGGGCAGGTGCCGGAATGAGCGAGCTTCACGAAGCCCTTGGGCAGCTCCTTGACCTCGTCGAAATGGGAGACCCACGCGCGTATCTTTTTCGGGACGCCCTTGAACAGCGCGTCCTCGTCGTCTATCTCTATCTCGCCAAGGCCGTATTCCGCGCTGGCACCCTTGGCCACCTTAGCCCCCCAGGTGTGTGCTATCATCTGGTGGCCGTAGCAGATGCCGAGAAGCGGGTTCTTGAGCTCTTCATCCCGTATCTTGGCGCATATCATGGAGCTGAGGTTGGGCGGATCGGTATAGACCGAGCTCGGCCCCCCGGACAGTATCATCCTGGACACCCCTTCCTCCAGCAGCTCCTCCGCCTTGTCATAGCCTGCCTTGTTGTAGAGCATCTCGACTTCAAAGCCAAGCTCCCGGCAGTTCCTCTTTATGAGGTGGGTGTACTGGGAGCCGTTGTCTATGATGAGGATCATCACCCTCCTTAGGGCGCCGCATAATTAAATGTTTCACTACTGGTCGCTCAGTCCGCTCGCTCTTCGAGCTCGCTTCTTTCGCTCTTCTTTCCGGCATCTTCACATATTGGCTTCTCTCACTGCGGGACGCTCGCTTCGCTCGCGTCGGCAGTCCAGGCATCTCTTCGGAAGCGACATGCGATGGGTTGGTTCCAGAGGCGTTCATTTATAAACCTTTCTTTAGTAAAATGACATACCCGGAAAGCCAGCATAATCGCTGGCTCTGTTCTCTGCGCTTAGGTGATCCTGCTTGAAGAAAAAACCCAGCGTACCCACAGTAGATGTTCTGTCACACATGCTTGTCCCTGAAATGAAGGTCATCAGTGAGACGGAAAAGACGAAGCTTCTCGCTAAATTCGGCATAGACGAGCACCAGCTCCCGAGGATGCCCCCCAAGGACCCTGTGGCGCTGGCCCTGAAGGCGGTGCCAGGCAACATCATCCGCATAGAGAGGGATGACGGCACCGGCAAGTATACCACTTACCGGGTAGTCATAGAGGAATAGTTTTTGTATCGGAAATCCCATTGGATTTCCGCTGCGTAGCAACCGATGCTTCGGTTGCTTGTAGCGAAATTCGTTTTGCCAGAATTTCGCTACGCACAAATTTTTCCAAAATTTGTGCTCATAGGTTCGCCAGAAACTGGCGCAGCCGATCATCTGACCGGCTTCTGAGGTGTACAAATGGTTGAAGGACTTACCGAGGCTTATTTCAGGGTCAACACTTTGGTCAACCAGCAGCTGCTGTCGTACAACAAGTTCCTGGACAGCGGGATCCAGCAGGTCGTTGACCGGATAGGCAAGATACAGACCAACGTGGAAGGGTTCGAGCTCAAGCTCGGCAAGGTCCGCATAGAGCAGCCGAGGTATTACGAGGTCAAGGGCGGCTACCGCCAGATATTGCCCAACGAGGCGCGCCTCAGGAACCTGAGCTATTCCGCGCCCATATTCCTGGAGATAATCCCGGTCTTCAACGGAGTGGAGAGGCCTGTCTATTCCGATGTCTTCATAGGCGAGCTCCCTGTCATGCTCAAGTCCAAGCTGTGCTACCTCTCCAACATGAGGAAGGACGAGCTCATAGAGAACGGCGAGGACCCTGACGATCCAGGAGGCTATTTCATCATCAACGGAAGCGAGCGCGTGCTCACGTCCATAGAGGATCTGGTGCCCAACAAGCTCATGGTGACCAGGGAGCGCGGCGGCATCGTCTCCAAGATATTCTCGACGCATTTCGGCTTCAGGGCCAGGTGCGTGGTGGAGAGGAACCCGGACGGTATCTACACCGCGGAGTTCCCATCCACTCCGGCAGGCATACCACTGCTCCAGCTCCTGCGCGTGCTCGGTATGGACAACAACGACGGTGTGCTCGCGGCGTTCTCGCAGGAGAAGCACATCAGGAACGACGTCCTCCTCAACATAGAAGCCGAGCAGTCCATGAACCGCGACGAGGCGGTGGACATGCTCAGCAGGAGGCTCTCGCCAGGCCAGCCGCTGGAGTTCAGGCTCAACCGCATGGAGAACCTCCTTGATAATTATCTCCTGCCGCACATCGGAGTGACCAAGGCGGCCAGGATGGACAAGGCGAATTACCTCATCCGCATGGGCGAGCGCGCGACCAGGGTATATTACCACGAGATCGCGCCGGATGACAAGGACCACTACGCCAACAAGCGCGTGAAGCTGGCCGGCGACATGATGGAGGAGCTCTTCCGCTACGCGTTCCAGTTCCTCATCAAGGACCTGGTCTACCAGGCATCCAGGGCAGATGCGAGAGGCAGGAGGCTCCAGGTGCACACGCTCATCCGCCAGGATGTCATGGGCGACCGCATAAAGTACGCCATGGCGACCGGAAACTGGATAGCGGGCCAGACAGGCGTATCGCAGCTGCTGGACCGCGTCAGCTACCTTTCCACCATATCTCACCTGAGGCGCGTGATATCGCCCCTCAGCAAGAAGCACCCGCACTTCAAGGCGAGGGATCTGCACGGCACGCACATCGGCAAGCTGTGCCCGAACGAGACGCCCGAAGGGCCGAGCTGCTCGCTGGTGAAGAACCTGGCTGTCATGGCCGAGGTCTCCATCGGCGTGGAAGAGGAGGAGATTGAGAGGATACTCAAGGCTTACGACGTGAAGGAATAGGTGAACATGATGGTCAAAAGAAGGAGAAGGAGAGCGGCTCCTGAAAGGACGGTTATATTCCTCAACGGCAGGATAGTGGGGTCGCACCCGGACGGCAGGAGCCTCGCGAACAGGATGCGCGAGAGGAGGCGCACCAACGAGCTCAGCAGCCAGGTGAATGTCTATTACAACTCCAGGCTGAACGAGCTCCACATACTCACGGATAAGGGCAGGGTGAGGCGGCCATACATCGTCGTGGAGAACGGCAAGTCCAGGCTCACGTCCGAGATACTCGCCAGGATAAAGAACAACGAGCTCAACTGGAACCACCTGGTGAAGATGGGTATCATAGAATACCTTGACGCGCAGGAGGAAGAGAACACGTTCATCGCGATAAACGAGTCCGAGCTGACTCCGGAGCACACGCACCTGGAAGTGGATGCGTCCAACATCTTCGGAGTGGTCGCCGGCGTCCTGCCCTACCCTGAGCACAACTCCTCGCCCAGGATAACCATGGCCTGCGCCATGGCCAAACAGTCTCTCGGCATATACGCCACCAACTTCGGCACCAGGTACGACACCCGGGCCTACATCATGTACTATCCGCAGCAGCCGCTGGTGCAGACCAGCCTGTACAGGGCGCTCAACCTGAAGGACAAGTCCGCAGGGCAGACATGCGTCGTCGCGCTCACGAGCTACCACGGCTACAACATGGCTGATGCCATAGTGGTCAACCGCTCGTCCGTGGACCGTGGCCTCCACCGCATCGGCATGTTCAAGACCTATGAGACCGAGGAGAGGATGTACCCCGGAGGGCAGAAGGACAAGATAGAGCTGCCGACCCCTGAGGTCGTCGGCTATCGCGGCGAGGAAGCCTACCGCCACCTTGCAGAGGACGGCATAGTGATGCCTGAGAGCGAGGTGAACAGCAAGGACGTGCTTGTCGGCAAGACATCGCCGCCAAGGTTCCTTGAGGAGATATCTGTCTTCGGGGCGGTGGAAGAGAAGAAGAGGGAGAGCTCGCTCTCGCTGAAGAGCGGCGAGAAGGGCAAAGTGGATTCAGTGCTCATCACAGAAGGGCCGAGCGGCAACCGGCTCGTCAAGGTCCGCGTGCGCGCGGTCAAGGTGCCGGAGATAGGCGACAAGATCGCGTCCAGGCACGGGCAGAAAGGAGTCATCGGGCTCCTGGTGCCGCAGGAAGACATGCCGTTCACGAAGGCAGGCATCGTGCCTGACCTTGTCGTCAACCCTCACGCCATCCCGTCGAGGATGACCGCAGGCCACCTGCTCGAGACCCTGGGCGGCAAGGCAGGGTCCATAGGCGGCATGCTCATGGACGGGACCGCTTTCGGAGGCAACACCGAGGAAGAGTTCCATGCCATACTCAAGAAGAACGGATTCGACGAGCATGGCGAGGAGGTGCTCTACGACGGCCTCACAGGCAAGCAGATAAAGGTCAAGCTGTTCATAGGTGTGGTCTACTACCAGAGGCTCCACCATCTGGTCTCGAACAAGATGCACGTGAGGAGCCGCGGACCGGTCCAGCTGCTCACGCACCAGCCGACAGAAGGCCGCGCCAGGGAGGGAGGCCTCAGGTTCGGAGAGATGGAACGTGACTGCCTCATCGGCTACGGCGCCAGCATGCTGATAAAGGAGAGGCTGCTGGAGGAGAGCGACAAGACTGTCCAGCTCGTCTGCACCGAGTGCGGCTCCATCGCCACGCATGATTACGCAAGGAACCGGGACATCTGTCCCATCTGCCAGAGCGAGAACGTGGAGCCTGTGGAGATAAGCTATGCGTTCAAGCTGCTCCTGGACGAGATAAAATCGCTGTACATATTCCCAAGGATAGTTCTGAAGGACAAAGGATGACGCGCGCAGGGGTATACTTATGGTCATGGAAATCCAGAAAGTCTTGGACAAGCTGAAATTCTCGCTGTTCTCGCCGGAGATGACACGGAAGATGTCGGCGGTGAAGATAGTCGTGCCTGACACATATGACGACGACGGCTATCCCATAGACGGCGGCCTGGTGGACACCCGGCTGGGCGTCGTGGACCCTGGCCTCAGGTGCAAGACCTGCGGAGGCACTGTCAAGGAATGCCCAGGCCACTTCGGGCACATAGACATGGTCCGCCCCGTCATCCACGTTGAGTTCGCCAAGCACATATACTACGTATTGAAATCCACCTGCCCGTCCTGCCACAGGGTGATGGGCAAGAAGGTGGTCACCAAGGACCTGGAGAAGGTCGTGGAGAAAGTCGCCGAGGAAGAGAAGGAAGCACCGGTCATAGATGTCCAGTCCATCATAGAGGCCGGCAAGGCGGCCGATGAGGCGAAGGCCATAGCAGCCGCTGCCGCGGCAGAGGCGGCCAAGAAGAAAAAGAAGGAGAAGGGCACGCGCATCTGCAACCACTGCGGGGCCGAACTCCCTGAAATCAAGCTCCTGAAGCCGACGACCATATTCAGGGACAAGGACATGTTGCTCCCCACAGACATCAGGGACTGGCTCGGCGCCATAAGCGACGGCGACCTGCGTGAGATGGGCTTCGACCCGCTCTATTCCAGGCCCGAGTGGATGGTGCTCACCGCATTGCCTGTCCCGCCCGTGAATGTCAGGCCTTCAATAACGCTGGAGACAGGGGAGAGGAGCGAGGACGACCTCACCCACAAGCTGGTGGACGTCATCAGGATAAACCAGAAGCTGGACGCCAACATCAACGCCGGCGCGCCCCAGCTCATCATAGAGGACCTATGGGAGCTCCTCCAGTACCATGTGACCACTTATTTCGATAACGAGACTGCGAACATACCTCCGGCGAGGCACAGGAGCGGCAGGCCGCTCAAGACGCTCGCCCAGAGGCTGAAGGGCAAGGAAGGCCGGTTCAGGTACAACCTGTCGGGCAAGCGTGTCAACTTCTCCGCGAGGACAGTGGTATCTCCTGACCCCAGGATAGACCTGGACCAGGTCGGCGTGCCACAGCTCATCGCAGAAGAGCTCACTGTCCCGATGCACGTGACAGACTGGAACGTGGAGCACTGCAAGAACCTCATACTGTCCGACGCGTATCCCCGCGCAGTCTACATCATCAGGAACGACGCCAGGAGGATAAAGGTCGGCGACACCCCGGAGATGCGGAAAGAGCAGGCCGAGAACCTCAAGATCGGCTGGTCCATAGAGAGGCAGATCGTGGACGGCGACATCGCGCTGTTCAACAGGCAGCCTTCTCTCCACAGGATATCCATGATGGCCCATGATATCAAGGTCCTGCCAGGAAAGACATTCAGGCTCAACCCGGTGACAGTATCGCCATACAACGCAGACTTCGACGGAGACGAGATGAACCTTCACATCATGCAGACCGAGGAGGCCCAGGCAGAAGCAAGGCACCTCGCCAAGGTGGAGAAGCAGCTGCTCTCGCCAAGGCACGGCCACGCGATAATCAAGCCGCAGGAGGACCATGTGTCCGGCCTGTATTTCCTCACCAATGACGGCTCGACATACAGCCGCTCTGAAGCGTCGGCCATGCTTTATCTGATAGGCATAACCGAGCTGCCGCCTTCGGACGTCTCAGGCGGCAGATACAGCGGAAAGCTTCTGTTCTCCCAGCTGCTTCCTGACGACATCAACCTCAAGCTCGTATCCAAGATGGGCGAGGAGATAGTCATCAAGAACGGCAAGCTGCTGAAAGGCTCGGTGGAGAGCAAGGCCATGGAAGGCGAACTGCTTGAGAGGATGTTCGTCGTCCACGGTCCGGAGTTCACCAAAAAGTTCATAGACAACGCCTGCAGGATGGCCCTGGAAGCGCTGGCTATCCACGGCCTGAGCGTGTCCCTCAAGGACTACTCGCTGTCTGCCAAGGGCGAAGAGAAGGCAAAGGCGGTGACTGAGAAGATGGACCGCGAGATAGACAACCTCATCATGCAGTACAGGAACCGCTCGCTGGAGCGCGCGCCCGGCATGAGCCTGCGCGAGACCCTGGAAGGCATGATCATGGAGATAACGACCAAGACGCGCGAAGAGGTGGGCAAGGTCGTGGAGAGCGACCTGGGGCTCACGAACCCATCAATAATCATGGCCAAGATAGGCGCCCGCGGCAGCCTGCTGAACGCCATCCAGATGTCTGCCCTGGTGGCCCAGCAGACAGTGCGCAGCAAGCGCCTGACAAGGGGCTACAGGCGCAGGATGCTGCCGTACTTCAAGGAGGGCAAGGTCACGGGAGAGGAGAAAGGGTTCGTGTATTCCTCGTTCCACAAGGGCCTCACGCCCTATGAGTTCATGCACCACGCCATGGGCGGCCGCGAAGCCCTGGTCAACACCGCCATCAGGACGGCCCGCTCAGGCTACATGCAGCGCAGGCTGATAAATGCGCTCCAGGACCTGGTGGTGTTCGACGACATGACAGTGAGGAACGCCGACATGAGCATAATCCAGTTCATATACGGCGGCGACGGGAAAGACCCGATGTACTCGTCCACAGCCGAAATCGGCGATGTGGTGAAGCAGGATGATGTTGATACCGCATAAGGTGAAGCGATGAAGACGACAAAAAGGCAAAGTGTCAGGATCCCGCCGTTCGAGGCGGTCGGTGTCGTGTGCGCCCAGAGCATAGGCGAGCCCGGCACGCAGATGACCATGCGTACGTTCCACTATGCAGGTGTGGCAGAGCACGTGCCAACCGGCCTTCCGAGGCTGATAGAGATAGTGGACGCCAAGAAGGAGCCCAAGAAAGCCATCATAGACATCCACCTGAAGTCGTCCTATGCCAGGAGCAGGACCGACGCCGAGAAGGTGGCCAAGGAGCTGGCCAGCGTTTTCGTCTCTGATGTGGCCGAAGTGGAAGACGACCTGGAGAACCTCACGATAAAGGTGTCATACAACGAGAAGGACGGCAAGGCGCAGGGCGTGTCTTACAGCGCGCTGAGGAAGGCGCTTGAGGAATCCTTCCCTGGCGATGTGAAATCCAGCGAGCCTGACCTGACCTTGAGGCCAGCCAAGGAGACCAAGGTGGCCAAGACCGGCGAGAAGAAGGAGAAGAAGATCACAGCCAAGTCTGTCCGCAAGCTCACCCAGAAGGTGAGGGACGGCCTTGTCCGGGGCGTTCGCGGCATCCACAAGGCAGTGGTGATAAAGGGCGGCGAGGACTACTTCGTCAGGGCCGGCGGCTTCAACGTCATCGGCGCATCACAGAACCCTGCCGTGGACCCCAAGCGCATCTATACCAACAACATCAAGGAGATAGAGAAGATATACGGCATAGAAGCCGCGAGGAACGCCATAGTCAAAGAGATAAAGGACGTCATGGACATGCAGAAGCTGTTCGTCGACATAAGGCACATCATGCTGATCGCGGACGCGATGACCTATTCCGGCTATGTGAAGTCCATCGGAAGGCACGGGCTGTCGGGCGAGAAGGTCGGCGTGCTCGGAAGGGCCGCTTTCGAGGAGACCATCAAGCACCTCATCAACGCCAGCGCGTTCGCAGAGGAGGAGAAGCTTATCGGTGTCACGGAGAACATCATAGTCGGCCAGACAGTGCCGGTCGGCACAGGCAAGATAAAGCTCGTCATGAAGACGGGCAAGAAAAAACAGGAAAAATGATTATTCAGGTGAATACGGATGGCAGACGAAGAAAAAGAGGCAGACGCCGCAGAGGCGGAAGAGAACGCTGTTACTGAAGAGACCGAAGCTCCGGAAGGCGAAGCTGCCGAGGCGGAAGCGCCGAAGGAGAAGAAAAAGAAGAAGGTCGTCAGGAGAAGGAAGACCAAGAAGGAAAGGGAAAACCTGCTCACAGTGGCAATCAGGCTCGCAGTGGAGAGCGGCAAGGTGGAGTTCGGAGCCAGGACAGGCATCGCGGCCGGCATCCTGGGCAAGGCCAAGGCGTTCGTCCTGGCGAGCAACACGCCTGCGGATTACCGCACGAAGCTCCAGGGATATGCGAAGGCAGCCAAGATACCTGTCATAGAGTTCGAGGGCTCCACAGTGGAGCTGGGCTCGGTATGCGGAAAACCGTTCTCGGTATCCATCCTGTCGGTGTTCGAGGAAGGCACCTCTAACATCATGGACTTCGTCAAGAAATCGGGGTAAATTTTCAATGGTAGAGCTGACCGGCGACGATTTGAGCATGTTCTCCAATTTCGAGAGGATAACCCACGTCATGCCTTCGGATTACCTCGCATCGGAGTCGTCCATCATCTTCCTGGTTTCGCAGGAGTCGCTGGGAAAGGCCATAGGCAAGCACGCCTCCAATATAGAGAAGCTGAAGCAGATTTTCAGGAAAAGGGTCATAGTGGTGGCCGACAGCAAAGATATGGAGGTCTTCGTGCGCAATTTCTTCGGCAACGTGTCCATAACGGACATAGAGATACGTGACGTGATGGGCGAGAAGGCCATCATGCTGACCATAGACGAGAAGGACCGGGGCATAGCCATAGGCCGCGACGGAGAGAGGATAAAGGCGGCCAAGACGCTCCTCAAGAAGAAGTTCAATGCCACGGTCCACCTGAGGACAAGAAGGACCGCTTTTTAATAGCACGACAGCAACTACTCCTAGATGCGTGCGCAATGGCCCCCGGAGCCCTGAGCGATGATGACGCGTAGCGAACCGCAAGGTTCGCTCGTGGCAATCCTTGCGGATCGCCATGGTTGAACACGCACGCATCATTCCTGCTCGAACATGGCCAACGATATCTCTGTTATCACTATCTTATTGTTCTGGATGACCTCGTAGGTGTCGGTTCCCTTCTCCACCTTCTTGTTGGTCCCGCTTATCCAGTAATATGGCACGCCGTCAGGGTCGATCCTCTTGTCCACATGGGTGAGGAACCTCTCCTTCTGCAGCTTGTTGATGTGCGCTATCTCAGCGCTCTCGGCCCTCTCGGGCATGTTCACATTGAAGAACCGCTCCTTGTCCTTGTCAAGCTTCGGCAGGAGAGTCTCTATTATGCTTTCCACCTTCTTCATCAGGGCTTCCCTGTCTCCCCAGCTCTCCTTGAGATGCCGGTCCTTCTTGGCCATAACCATGGAGAACGCTATGGCAGGCACGCCTTCCAGCACCGCCTCCCAGCAGGCGCCGAGTGTGCCTGAGCCTATGAGCGCGTTCATGCTGGTGTTGTCGCCGGCATTTATGCCAGAGAGCACCAGGTCCGGCTTATGAAACTCTCCGGAATAGAGCGCGAAAAGCACGCAGTCCGACGGGGTGCCGTTTATGGCGTGGATTCCCTGAGCTACCAGATGCAGCCTCAGCGGCTTGTGCAGCGTGACAGCGTTGGCTATGGCGCTCCTCTGCTTGGACGGTATCACGGCATAGGCATTGCCGAACCTTCCGGCGACCTCGAGGAGCATCCTGAGACCCTCTGAATCCCCATCATCGTTCGTCACGAGTATGGAAGGCCGCCGGATGCGCAGCTTGCCGACGCCTTTCTCCTCTTCGGTTGTTCTCGCTTCTGCCATGCCTTGTTAGGATTAGTTACAAGATTAAAGCCTTATCTTAAGGCCGCCCATCGCGGTGGCCTCAGGCGAAGTCAGGTTGGAAGACGGGCGCGTTCTACTTGATTATCTTATAGGTATGGGCATCGTAACCGTTATA
>JACCLH010000039.1 GCA_013425375.1 Microcaldota archaeon
ACACTCGCACCGGTTTTCTTCTGGACTCCCGGAAGGCATACTTCAGAAGTGAAAATAGCGTACCATTTGCCTGATGGTGAGTTCTTTATCGTCAGGGTTTTGATTCTGCCTTTGATTTCCCGGTGCTTCTTGATGGAAATACTACCAATGTCTGAAAGCTCAAGACGTTCTCCAAGCTCAAAGCCGAATTGGGGATACGTGAATGATTTCATCCGTTCGATTGATTTGAATCTGGGAAAGCCGGCCTTTTTGCCGGATTTTTTCTTCAACATCATACCTCTCAGGGATTTTGAAAGGCGATCAGCAACGTTCTGAGCGACTTGTGAGAAAAGATGGGATTCTTTTGTTAGAAGATAGAGTTCTTTTCTTGTCGGAAATCTTCCTGTTTTTTCATAGTAGTCTTTTGTGTATTCAAGAAGGGAATTCCAAAGGCCCTTGCATTCGTACAGATGGCCACTCAGCTTCTCCTGCTGAGCTTTGGAAGGGTACATCCTGTAGCGCCATGCTCTATTCATCCCCATAATAGGGGCTGGCGCAGACCTTTTTTATAAAGGAATGCCCAGTTCATTTCCGCAGCAGCATCGACGGAGCTGAACACATTCGGCCCTTTCATCCACAATAGGGAATGTCGCAACGTTCCCTGTGCCCCAATGACCGATGCGTCGGTCATTAGGGACGGCTAAAGCCGTGCCTTAGGTTTTACTTAGGATGGATTTCCCAGGCCGACGGCATTTAAAAAGCAGACAGGGATAAACAAATCCATGGAGGTTCTCCTTCCTCTACTGATAACGCTACCCGCACCAGCCTGGGGCATGATAATGGTCTCGCTCAGCTTCAGCATCGCTGTGGTGGCCCTCAATTTCATGATAGCCTACGGCCTCCAAAGCCCCCAGATGACAGCCATAGCCAGGGAGGAGCTGGCCGCCCTTATTTTCACCGCATTCATACTGCTGTTCTGGGGCGGCTCGGACGAGATCTTCAACGCCATGTCCAACGGCCTTCTGCTCTCTTCCCTCCCGCCGGAGTTCCAGCAGGGCATCAGCATGGGGCCGCCCGACGTGCTCACATCCAACCATATCAACATCGCCCTGGCCACCACGGAAATCCTGGTGAACAAGCTCAAGGACTGCTACATCGACCTCTATCTGTACGAGGCACTGATAGGCTTCCTGTCAACGATAAGCTTCCCGCTCGGCTCCCCGCTCCCTGCGGTCAACATAATATCCTTCTCGGTGGCGCCTTTCACAGGCCTGGCGATGCTCAGCAACGCCCACACCATGGTTGTGGAAGCCATAGGCTATCTTATCACCGTGCTGTGGGCCAAGCAGTTCATACTCATATTCGCAAGGGATGCCGTGCCCGTACTGGTCCTCCCCCTCGGCCTGATATTCCGCGCCTTCCCGTTCTACAGGCGCACAGGCTCCAGCCTCATCGCAATCTCGTTCGCCATGTATTTCGTCATGCCGTTCGCCTTCATACTCTCCAATTTCCTCATATTCGACATCTACCAACCGCCTGATTTCACCTACATGCCATCCACGGCCAGCTTCTTCGGCACTGACAGGAACCAGAAAGGCCCGGGGGGTGTGGAGGAACAGCTGATGGCCGGCAGGAAGGAATCCGACGATATCCTGAAGGCGTTCTCTGCGCCCAGCGCTGTGGAGCAGGCGACCACCGGCAACAGCGAATGCGCCGGCAATGCCTTATGGCAGCTTCTCTGCAGCTTCGGCAACTACCTCTCCAGCGCCCTGTCCACGGTCGGAGGCTTCATAGGCACTGTCTGGAACACGTGGAGATTCATGGTGGGCATGACCGGAGACTTCTTCTTCAGCGGATTCAACAACCCGCTGATGCCTGCCAGCGCTTCGGCAGGGCTGTTCTACTTCATCATCAAGGAGGTCACGCTGGTGGCCCCCCTGATGATAATCGTGATGCTGGTGACCGTTTTCGAGATAATAATCACCATCACTGCGTTCAGGAGCGTCTCGCTGGCCATAGGCGGCGAGGCAGAGCTCGTTGGCATAACCAAGGTGGTATGATGAGGCTGGCACTGCTGCTCCTGCTGTTGGTTTCGCTGGCCCCTCTCGCCATGGCAGACCAGCTGGTCTTCACCAAGTCTGCCGTCGCGCCCTCGGCCGAGATAGCGAACCAGGCCGCCCTATTGATGGGGGTCGTGGTGGCGCTCATGCTCACCATGGTGGTGCTGGCCGCCGCGGTCTATGTCGGGGGCCAGTTCTTCGGCGCCGAGACTCGGGCCAAGGCCACGGTCTGGGCGCACAACATGCTCGCGGCGGTCGGAGTGAGCGCCGTGATAATCGCAGTCATCTACTTCATCCTTCCTGAATTCTTCACCACAGGCCAGATAATGGACGTGAATGTCGCGCTAATGATAACCCAGCTCAAGGGGCTGGCCGAGACCTCACTCATCTTCCTGATGGTGATTTTCCTGGTCCTTGCGGCAGGTGCCTATGCCATGGGCCAGATGTTCGGCGCAGAGACCCGGGCCAGAGCCGCAGTGTGGGCCACAGGCCTGCTGGCCGGCGCCATCATCGCAGCGGTAATCTATGCCCTGCTCTATGCCATCGTCCCGTCGCTGGTTGGTGCCATCTCCGTCTCAACATATGTCGGGGGGGATTACGCGACGGCCATATTCGGGATAGTCATGGGCATAGCCTTCGTCATACTCATAACCTATCTGGCCGCGAAGGTGTTCAAGGTCGCGGAATGGGAGGCCTATCTCAACATAGAGATGTCAAACCTCATGGGCGCCTTCCTCATAATATTCTTCGTGCTGGGCCTTTTCGCCGTAGGCAACCTGGTGGCGCTCACATGGGGCAACGGCGCAGCCACGCCCCCGCAGGCCGCCATAACCTACATACAGAACGACATCGCATCCAGCGCCATGAAGGCCATGGTCGATGTTTACCAGCTGAATGCCTGCACATCCATGCTTTCCACCTTCAGCAGGAGGATCGGTGAGTTCGTGCTCACCCAGACCTACAAGGTCTTCCCCGGAATAGACACATTCGTCCAGATAACCAGCGTGCTCGGCGTCTCAGTGCTCACGCTCTACAACACCGCCTCGGTGCAGGTGACCCTTCTCTACCTGGCAGACGCCCTTATGCTGAAATTCTTCCTGCCGGCCGGCCTCATACTCAGGTTCTTCCCGCCCACAAGGGACGCCGGCGCCTTCCTGATAGCCCTGGCCTTCGGCTTCCAGATAGTGTTCCCGACGACATACATGATGAACAAGGCGATATACGAATCCATATTCCAGGGAGATAGCGGCGACCAGCCGTATTACCATAGCCCCACATTGCTCATACAGTCGCTATGCGGGCCTTTCAAATATGGCGTGGCCGGCTTCCTGCTGAATCCGGACGCCAATCCGCTCTTCAGCCTCCTCCCCGCGGGTGCGGGGACCTTCCTGTCCGCGCTGGTGTCAGAAAGCCTGCTTAACGCGGTATCCATGGCCGAGTTCGTGCCCATCATGCGGTTCATCGCCTCATTGTCGCTGCTGGCGCTCTTCATGCCTGCGCTTTCCATGATGATCACCATAGCATTCATAAATTCCATGACGAAATTCATCGTGTACAAGGTGTGATATGGGACTGATAGAGATGTGGGGTAGCTGGGTCGGCTTCGCCGGCATTGCGCTCGGCATCAGCACGGTCCTTGTCGCCATTGTCTACATGCTCTCAGAATTCCTCATGAACGACCGGATGAAAGGCTGGGCCAAGCTGGAGCTGGCCGAGATATTCTACTCGGCGCTGATAATCTCGATGGCCATCACCACCCTGCCGCTCATAGACGCAGTCGTCCAGGGCGCCCTGCTCGGCACGGGCACCACCGGCACAGGCACCGCTGGCTGCGCCGGCGGGGTGACCACCACCTGGATAGCCACCACGGACTACGGTCACTACACCCCATCCAAGACCTACGAGTGCCTGGACATCTGCGGCGCGCCAATCGCCGCGAGCCCCAACTCCGTCTACAATGGCATAGAGTCCTGCCACATGCGGCTGGGCATCTGGTACATGCGCGAGCTTTTCGACGAGACCAAGAACCTGGCGTTCGACACATACCTGAGTTACATCTGGACCTCCATGTGGTCTGAATTCACCATAAACATAGAATTCGTGTTCGAGAAGGCCGGCTTCTTCACGTTCACGCCATGGAAGGGATTCTTCACCATGGGCAACAAGGTCAAGGAGATGTGCTTTGACTGGGCCATGAAGCTGATGATGCTGCTGAAGTTCCAGGAGGTCACGCTCAGCTTCATCGCCAAGGCGGTGTTCCCGGCGTTCTTCGTCATCGGAGCCATCCTCCGCACATTCACCATGACAAGGCGGCTGGGCGGCCTCCTGCTGGCCATCGCCATCGCCCTCTACTTCGTGTTCCCTGCCTTCTATGCCTTCGGGGCGCTGGTCATGCTGGACATCAAGAACGGCGTCTGGCAGGAATGGACTGACCAGGACAATCCCGCGAACCCGTGCAATAACATCCTCCAGGCCAACCCTGATGACTGCGCCGACCCGCCCATAGCGAACGTGATGTACATCAACGCCACCATACCTATGCCTGGCGGCAACGGCCAAGGATACACCACATGGGCATCCAGGGAGAAGCTCAACTATTACGAGGGCATGGATGCTGAGACATATCTCAAATACATAGAGGAAGGCAAGGACTCGGCCAACGACGCCACTATCATGAACTTCGACCTGTCCAAGAACGTGCAGGCCACGGACGAAGAGAAGAAGCAGAAGTTCGAGGAGGTGTCCAGCTCCATGGATGCCTGGAAGAAGAGCGCGGAATCCGAGAACAAGATCGACGACTTCCTAAGTATCGCATGGACCCGCAACGGACCCGTGGACACGCTCGCCAGGCTGACATTCTGGGCAGTGTTCTTCTCGCTGTTCAGCATAATCGGCACCATCGCCGCCATACGCTCCCTGTCCATAACATTCGGAGGCGACATAGAGATCGCCGGGCTCACGAGGCTGATATGACATGAGGCTGGCCGTCCTGCTCCTGGTGCTCGCTCTCCTGGCTTCCTCAGCCTGGGCCGACCCTGACAAGGATTCCCTGGCCAACTATTTCAATTCCGTCAGCCAGGACGCTGCCAACCAGGGCAACCAGTTCGTGGCTGGCCTGGGGCAGGGCGGCCAAGGTCTGACCAGCACAGTCTTCGATGCCTTCAACGCCACCAGCTGCGACGCGGACTGGGTGAACCCGGCAGGCGGAGTGTCAGGCATAATGGGCATGTGGCTCGCCCCTGCCATCTACACAGCCATCATCGTGCTCTTCGGCATAGGCATAGTCTACATCCTCGGCCAGTTCCTGGGCTCGCCCCAGCTCATAGCGCTGGCCAAGGACGAGCTGTTCCAGACCGGACTCACGGTGCTGAGGGTATTCTTCCTGATAGGCACCCTCACAGCCGCCACCACCTGGTATGTCCTGAGCGCCGCAGGCTCCACGGATCCAATCTACAGCGACCCGGCCAACCAGAACATGATAGACGCGGCCATGGCATTCGCGAGGATGATGGTCAGCGACATGTCCAACCACTACAGCATGCTGCTCATATACAACATGGTGATGCACACAATCTACTCGGCCACCATGTGGATAGGGGTCACCTGGCGCGCCATGTATTCGTTTAACCTGGGCCCTGTGCTGAGGCCGCTCATAGACATACTCGGAAGCGCGTTGCAGTTCCTCTCCCTTGGCATCAGCGAGTGGCTGCTCCATATAGTCACCCTGTGCCTGATAAAGAAATGGATGTGGGGCCTGTTCATACCGCTTGGCATGCTTCTGCGTGCGTTCCCATACACGCGGAACGCCGGCGAGGCCCTGCTGGCCCTGTCATTCTCGCTGGCCATATTCTACCCGTTCATGTTCATCTTCGACTACGAGGTCCATAAGCTTATGAAGTGGAACATAGCCGACCCCAGCAAGGCGGTCTCCACATTCCTCCAGGAGAGCGGCATACTCCAGGTGTTCGGCTCGGTGCTGGTGGCCATGTTCCTGATGGCTGGAGTGTTCATGCCGTTCTTCATGGGCGGAGCCCTGACCATCGCCTTCGAGCTCATCCGCGGGGCGATATACTACATAGTGATAATCAGCATCATGCTTCCGTTCCTCAACATATTCGTCACGCTCACTACCGCCAAGGAGACCGCGGATTTCTTCCGTACTGATGTGAATTTCATGTCGTTCCTGAAAATAATATGAGGTATGCACGATGGCACTGGTAGAACCGATGCAGATAATCTTGGCCGGAGCGACCGGCGGCCTGTGGTCCTACGCCGGCATGGCAGGCCTGGCGCTCGCGACATCTGCGGTCATACTGGCATTCGTCTATCTGTTGGGCGTGATGTTCCGCAATCAGGGGCTCAGCGCCAACGCCAAGCAGGAGCTCTACGAGGTCCTGATCACGGCAATCATGATAGTGATGATATACGGTGCGGTCGCCGCCCTGGGCACCCTAAGGGTGGATTCCTTCCTTCCGACCGCGATGATCCCGTTGTATACCAACACCACCACCCTCGTCACGGCTCCGCTCGACCCCGGCACCAACGTCTATGACATGACCGCCAAATACTTCCAACAGGTGGACAGCGACATGGCCGGCTGGCTGGAGATGAACTATGTGCTGAACATCTACGTGGACCAGATAGCGTCCATCACCCCGTACGCGCGGCCGCTCGGCGTCGGGCTTGTGGCATCGCCCATGGCAGGGATAGCATCCCCCCTGAAACAGCTGTTCTACAACATGGCAGTGGCGCTTTCCATCGCCTTCTTGATAAACTATGCCCAGCTGCTGGTGTACATATTCTCGCTCAAGGGATTCCTGGCCTACTACCTGCCGCTCGGCATGTTCCTGCGGGCCTTCACCCCCACCAGGCGCATCGGCGGCACGCTCATAGGCATCGGCTTCACCTTCCTGTTCATCTTCCCTGCCCTCACCTGCCTCACCTACGCGCTGTTCTATAACCCTGTCAGCGGCCCCCTCATGTCGTTCAGGACCATGGCGACGAGCTACCTGAGCGATACCGGATTCCAGAACCGCTTCACTGACTTCATGAGCCATAAAGACGACCCTGCCATAGGCACCGGCATGCTGGATCTGATAACCTCGGCAGTCGGCGGCATCGGGACCCTGCTCGAAAGCGTCCTGGGCACGTCGTTCCTCATGCTCCTCATATTCCCGATCTCGGTGGTCGCCTGGGCATTCACCATGGGATTCATACTGCCGGCCTTCAATATCATAGTGCTCACTCAGGCGGCCAAGGTGCTGAGCAAGAGCTTCGGAGACGAAGTGGATATAAGTTCTTTGACGAGGATGATATAGCATGAGCGACTTCACAGCGTTATTCTATGGTGGCGCGGCCGACCCTTCTGCGGCCTGGCGGACCATCTCCATAGGTGCTGCGGCCATAGCGGTCCTCGGCTCCATCATGCTCATCATGCTGTCCAGGCTTTTCGGCATGCGCAACCTGGAGCAGGTAGCCAAGACCGAGTTCGTCTACGCGATGTCCACCGTGCTCATAGTGATAATGGTGGTCAGCATCATCGGCCTCGTGGAGCCCGAGCTCGCACGCACCAACGGCGACAGCCTGGCGCGAACCCTCTACCTCACGTCCTTCGGCATATCCTCCAGCACCGCCACCAATCTGGGCACGCTCTTCCCGCCAGGCACCAGCGTGACCCTCATAGACTGGATGAAGCTCTACATGAACGCGCCGGCCCAGTGCATCCAGGGCTTCATGGATGTCCTCTATGTCCTGGCCATACCCGTGGATGCCATGACCTCGCTCTACATGGAGATATTCATGTCCGAGCACGCGTCAGGGTTCGGCGTCAAATGGATGTCCGAGCGCATCATGAACGCCACCACCTCGCTCACGTTCTTCATATACATAAACTACCTCCTGGGCTACGTGTTCGACTTCGTGAAGTACTATGCCGGGTTCTTCTTCTCCATCGGAGTGGCCCTCCGCTCGTTCCCGCCCACCCGCGGGGCCGGCGCATACCTGATGGCAATGGCCTTCGGACTGTATTTCGTGTTCCCGCTGTCATACATGCTCGTCGCCACATTCGGCCTCCCATATGCCCAGTCCAACCTCGTGGCCTTCAAGCCCGACCAGTTAGGCAACCCTGCCCTTGTCTGCGTGCTTCCTGACATACCGGACATAACGGACCTGGGCTGCGGTATGACTGACCCGGGCAAGTTCATGGATCTGCCGGAGGTCATGCGCGCCAACTACGCCTCGCTCGGTAGCATCCTCGGCACCAGGCTGGACCAGTTCGGCAGGCACCTGATAAGCTCCATCTGCCTATTCCCGATGATAGCGTTCGTCATACTGCTGACGTTCGTGCTGAACACGACGAACCTGTTCGGCGGCAACATACCTGAGATAGGAAGAGGGCTCGTCAAGCTGATTTGATTTTATTAAAAAGCTGTTTTCGAGGATATCGCTACCAGATATCTCGGCGGTTCCCCATCTACTGGTAGCATACTCACTTTGAACCCGAGCCCTTTGAATCTTTCTCCTAATTGTCTTTCAAGCTGATGGCTTCCACGCTTATCTTCCAGCTTATCATATACCTCACGGCTTACAGGGATATCCATCTCAAATCCTTCCCCGACCTCATCCTTGCGCTTCATGACCTGCCCCATAACGTCATTGATGGACTGCGCGACCCGTACGGGAACCGCTTTCACCTCCATCTCTAACGCAATCGTGGGTAAGGGCCAGCCCTCATCAGATGCTTCTTTGAACCTGAGATTCCTGACCTTATATCCGTCGAACTCTTTCTCAAGCTGGCGGATAAACTGTTTTTGCGCCTCTTTGCTTCCCTCCAGCCGCCCATATAACTCTGGAGCCAGATTGATGATACCGCCGGAAAAGTATCTGTCCTTCTTTTGGTCTTCTTTCAGTATGTTGACAATCCCTGCATAATCTGAGCATCCGGTCTCTTTTTTCACTTCCCTATGCATCGTTATCGCAATGGTGGGAAACTGCCGTCCCTTCCAAGGATCGGGCGTGTCGAACTTGATATTGCCCACCATGTATCCTTTGAACTGTTTTTCAAGCCGCTCCATGACCTGTTTTCGGTCCCCCTTAAGCTCCTCGTAGAACTCCTGGGTCAAGCTGATGACATTGGTGAAATCGTCCGCATCTTTATTGCGCATTACCTGGTCTTTTTTTATTATATCGACAATCCCTGAATAACCAGAGCATGCCCCCAGCATCGTTATCGCAACGGACTGGGATGGCTGCCCTGCAGCAGGGTTGGGAATCCCCCTATCTGAACTGGTCTTCCTCATTATTATTGCAAGGGAGTGGAACGGCTGCTCTGCAGCAGGATGGGGTATGTCCAGGCTGATGCGCTCCACTGTATAGCCTTTGAAGTCTTTTCCAAGCTGGCCAATAAACTGCTGTTGCGCCTCTTTGCTGCTCTCCAGCCATGTATAGAACTCCGGAGTCAAGTTGATACTGGCACTGAAAAAGCCTTTATCTCCGTATATTCTTCGTATTCTTGGGTTATCCTCGTACATCGCCTGGTTTCCTTTCAGTATCCCGGCAATCTGCCTATAATCCGAGCATGCTGTCACCATCGTTATTCCAATGGAGTAAAACGGCCATCCCTTACTGGGGTCCGGCGTCTCCAACTTCATGCGCCCCACCTTATATCCTTTGAACTGTTTTTCAAGCTGGTCAATGAGCTGTGCTTGCGCGTCTTTGCTGCCATCCAGCCGCCTATAGAACTCCGGAGCCAAGGTGACAGTAGTGCCGAAAGAGCCTTCTTTGTGCATTTTTCGGACTTCTTTCAGTACATTGGCAATCTCCCCATAATTCGAACAGCTTTCCACTTCTTTGTGTGCCATGCCAATCATCTGATTACATTTTCTTAAAAACCTTATCAGGCCAACGAAATAAACCACTAACCCCCGAGAATAGCTTTTTAATCCTCATATCCTCTATCCCAGCATGGCAACACACAGATATGTCATAGACACCTCTCTTTTCGTCAATCCCAACTCGCGGGAAAGCCTGGGCAGGAACCCCAGCGAGGCGGTCCTGGCCTTCGTGGAAGAGGTCAAGGACATGGACATCGAGCTGTTCATGCCGCCATCTATCTTCAAGGAGCTCTCGAATTTCGTGGAGCCCAAGGCCATGGACGAGTTCGAGCTCATCGTGAAGAAGCGCGCTCCCAACACCTACAGCATCTATCTCCCTGCCGCCGTGTTCTACGATTTCATAGATGACATCAGGAACAGGATGAACAAGGGCATGCGGCTGGCCGAGGAGTTCGCCAAGGACAACCGGCCGGACAACGATGAGAAGCTCAGGCGGCTCAGGGAGAAATACCGCGAGGCCATGCGCTCGGGCATCATAGACAGCAAGGAGGATTTCGAGCTGGTGCTCCTCGCCAAGGAGCTGGAGGCCCCACTGGTCTCATCAGACGAGGGCGTGGTGAAGTTCGCCCACCAGGTCGGGTGCGAGTGCATCGCCGCTGAGAAATACCACTCATTGCTCAAGAAA